>VAZH01000064.1 GCA_005884465.1 Alphaproteobacteria bacterium
CCTTGCGCAGACTACGTAGACTTGTCTGCGCCCCCGGCCATCCACGTCTTTCTTCAGCAATTACCAAGGGAAGACGTGACGACCTACTGCAGATCACGCCACGGCCATTTTCTGCAAATCCACCAGCCGCGCCACGCCTTTGCGCGCCAGCGCAATCAGCGTCAGGAACTCGTCCTGCGAGAATGGGGTCTTTTCCGCCGTGCCCTGCACTTCGATGATGCGGCCGTCGCCGGTCATTACAAAATTGGCGTCGGTCTCGGCCTCCGAGTCCTCGGCGTAATCGAGGTCGAGCACAGGCGTTCCGTTATAGATGCCGCAAGAGATCGCCGCGACATTGTCGCGCAGCACGTTGCTCTTCACCATGTTGCGGTTCTTCATCCACAAGATGCAGTCGGCCAACGCGACCCACGCGCCGGTTATCGCGGCGGTGCGCGTGCCGCCATCGGCCTGCAGCACATCGCAGTCCACCGTAATCTGGCGCTCACCGAGCGCTTCGAGGTCGAGCGTTGCGCGCAGCGAGCGGCCGATCAGGCGCTGGATTTCGATGGTGCGGCCATTTTGTTTGCCGGCGGAGGCCTCGCGCCGGGTACGCTCGAGCGTTGCCCGCGGCAGCATGCCGTATTCGGCCGTGACCCAGCCTCGGCCCTGGCCCTTCAGCCATGGCGGCAGCCGCTCTTCCAGGGTTGCCGTGACAAGCACATGGGTGTCGCCGAATTTGACCATGCAGGAACCCTCGGCATATTTGACGACGCCGCGCTCCAGTGACACGGCGCGCAGCTCATCCGGCGCACGGCGGCTTGGCCGCATGGGAATCCTCCAAAAATCCAGCAAAAGATTGTGGCTCGCGGTGCTTGTAGGAGGGGGAGCGGGCAGCGGCAAGGCCTTTGGGCGCTCCGGGGTATCAATGCCGCTTGTAAGCGGCCCGTGAGAGGGACAAATTGGGGTCTGCTGTTAAGGAGTAGCTTGTGGCCCACCACGAACCGATTGGCCTGATCGCGCCGAATGCCGGGCTCGCCCAGCTCAATGAGCGCTCGCGGGACATATTTCGTCAAATCGTAGAGAGTTATCTCGCGACCGGCGAACCCGTCGGTTCGCGCAATATTTCGCGCCTGATCGCGGTGCCGCTGTCGCCGGCGTCGGTGCGCAACGTGATGTCGGATCTCGAGCAGCTTGGCCTGATCTACGCGCCGCATACCTCCGCCGGCCGGCTGCCGACCGAACTTGGCTTGCGGTTTTTTGTCGATGCCTTGATGCAGGTTGGCGATCTAACCGAACCGGAACGGCAGGCGATCCAGAGCCAGCTTGCTTCCGTCGGCAAGGCGCAATCGGTCGAGGCAGCGCTTGACGAGGCACTGACGCGGCTGTCGGGCCTGACCCGGGCCGCGGCGGTGGTGCTCACGGCAAAATCCAATTCACGGCTGAAGCATATCGAATTCGTGCGGCTGGAGCCGCAGCGGGCGCTGGCGGTGCTGGTCGCTGAAGACGGCCAGGTCGAGAACCGCGTGCTGAGCCTGCCGCCCGGGGTTCCCTCATCGGCACTCACGGAAGCCACCAATTTTCTCAATGCGCGGATCAGGGGGCGCACGCTCGCGGAGGCGCGCCTCGAACTTGAAACTGCATTGACTCAGGACCGCGCCGAACTCGATCAGCTGACGCAGAAGGTCATCGCCGCCGGGATCGCGAGCTGGTCCGGCGGCGAGAACGATGACCGGCAGCTGATCGTGCGCGGTCACGCCAATCTCCTGGAAGATTTGCACGCGCTCGAAGATCTGGAGCGTGTGCGCCTGCTGTTCGACGATCTCGAAACCAAGCGCGGCGTGATCGATTTGCTGGGGCGTGCGGAACGCGCCGAAGGCGTGCGGATTTTCATCGGATCGGAAAACAAGCTGTTCTCGCTGTCCGGCTCTTCCACGATCATCGCGCCCTACAGCGACGGCGCGGGCCATATCGTCGGCGTGCTCGGCGTGATCGGGCCGACGCGGCTTAACTATGCCCGGGTCATTCCGACGGTGGATTATGCCGCGCGGATCGTCAGCCGCATGCTGGGCGGGTGATCCACCGATGCGAGCCGGACGCCGTCTTTTTTGACGCGTTTTCTTCACGCGAACCGGCAGCCACCCTCGGGTCGAGCCCGAGGGCATGCTTCGCTTGAAAACGCCATGGCGCTTGATTTTTGCGCCTAAAGCACGATATCCCCGCCAGCAACTCCCCCATTCATCCAACGGCTATTTGCAAGAGGGCAGTCTATGACCGATCCCGACCGGCAGAACAATGATCCGGGGAACCCGGCGCAAGACCCCGAGCCCGTCGTTTCCAAGCCCTACGTCATGCCCGACGATCCCGAGCAAGGATCGGTCGAAGCGCTGGCCAAAGAGGCCGCGGAATCGCGCGACAAGATGCTGCGGACGCTGGCGGAAATGGAAAACCTGCGCAAGCGCACGACCCGCGAAGTGGCGGACGCTCGCACTTACGGCATCTCGGGTTTCGCGCGCGACATTCTCGATATCGCCGATAATCTGCAGCGCGCGCTCGATGCGGTTCCGGCCGAGGCCAAGGAATCGGCCGATCCCGGCCTCAAGGCGCTGATCGAAGGCGTCGAGCTGACCGAGCGGTCGCTCCTCAACACGCTGGAGAAAAACGGGGTGAAGAAATTCGATCCGTCGGGCGAGAAATTCGATCCGAATTTTCAGCAGGCGATGTACGAGGTCCCCGACCCGTCGGTGCCCGCCGGTACGGTGGTCCAGGTGGTGCAGGCCGGCTACATGATCGGCGATCGCGTGCTGCGGCCGGCTCTCGTCGCGGTCTCCAAGGGCGGTGCGAAAGCCGAAGCCAAAGCCGTTGAAACCTAATATCGAAGCCGGTGGTGGCTAAGCGTTTCGCAAAATCGGACTAGACGGCAAGGTCATTTGACTGAATGCGCTTGACGCCGGCCTTGTCCATGTCCGCCCAGGCTTTGGCGAGCGAGCCCTGCGTGTCGATGCCGCGGCAGGCGTCTTCGACGACATAGATCTCGAACCCGGCCTTGCGCGCATCGAGCGCTGTCCACGCGACACAGAAATCGGTCGCCAGTCCCGCTACGAACAGGCGCTCGATCTGACGCGCCTTGAGGTAGGCGGCAAGTCCGGTGGTTGTTTTGCCGTCGGCCTCGGTGAAAGCGGAATAGCTGTCGACGTCCTTATGGAAGCCCTTTCGAATGACGAGCGCCGCCTGCGGGATCGAAAGGTCCTTCGAAAGCGAGGCGCCGTCGGTTCCCTGCACGCAGTGATCGGGCCATAGCACCTGCTTGCCGTAGGCGAGATCAATGGTCTCAAAAGGCTTTTTGCCGGCGTGAACAGATGCGAATGAGATATGGCCCGGCGTATGCCAGTCCTGCGTCATCACGACATTGGCGAAGCCCTTTGCGATCCGGTTGATCACCGGGATGACTTGCTCGCCGTCTTTAACGGCCAGGCTGCCGCCGGGCAGGAAACAGTTCTGGACATCGATCACGAGAAGAGCGGAAGCGTCATCGATTTTGATCGAAGCTGCCGCCCAGGCCTGTCTTGAAACGACAGCCGCGATAGCCGTCGTGGCTAGGCCCGCAAGAATGCGCCTTCGGTCTGGCATGCTGCACCTCCCCTGTAAGAGCAAAGCCAGCAAATCACTTCGCGAAGGCAGCGTAAAGATGCTAGCGCGCCAAGGCGCGGTCGAATCTTCGGCACGTCATGACGCCAGTTATCCGCGCGGCTGAATTCCGTCGCGCACGGCGCGGAAGCGTGGAAACGCTTTCGGCCATTCGTCGCGCGGCGCGCTTCCGATAATGCGCAACGCGTTCGAGCCGCCGAACCGCAACCATTGCACCACGGTGACGGCGGTATTGTCCTTGCCGCTGGTCGCATCGATGCGCGTTTCATAGCCGGGCATGCCGTCGATGCGAATAGGTTCGGACATCGTGATCCGGGCGTCGCGTACACCCGGGATCGTCGTCGCGGCCTGCTGGGCAAACCGGCCGCGATCCTCCGGTTGAGCCGGCGTCGCCCCCATCAGCCCGATCACCATGAAGGGTGCCGGCTCAAAACCGGTGACTTCATCACCGTCGGCGAGAATGATCGCAGCGCCAGGCGCCAGCGTACGGATATTTTTGAAGTCACTGAGTTCGCTGATCTTGAACGGCATCAGTCCAAGCTGCTCCTCGACCGGAACTTGCTTGCGGATGACCGCCGAGGCAAACATCTGCCGCACGGCGTCGTCGGTATAGATCTTCGTGGCATTCTCGGGAATCTGTACGGCGACATAGCCGGAGAACGTGCCGCCCGGCAAAATCATCGAATAGCGCCGCACCGTGGTCGCGCCATCCTTGGCGTTCTCGGCGGTGTAGTAGGCAAGGCCGGCCGATGTCTCGATGCTTTCAGGCTTGATGCCGCCACTGCCTGCAGGATTGGCCTTGAAGGCATTCATGACTTCGCCATAGGCCTCGGCCGGGAGCTCTGTCACCAATACCTTGACGCTCTGGTCCTCGGTTTCGAATCCGACGAATGATTTTGCGCGGGAGAGGCCGACAAGCGGCGTCATGCCAACCCGAACGCCTGGCGGAAAAACCGGATCCGCCGCGAACGCAGCAAAGGAGGCAGCGCACATGGCAGTGACGAAAACGAGAACCGCGGACAACAGTCGAAAGGGCTTCATGAAAAAGTCTACTGGGTCTGCATTGAGGCCGTTCAATGGTCGGCCGCTCACCGCCGTCTTCCGGAGACCACATTTTTGGTCGGTTGGCTTTTAGCGCTTTTGGTGTTCCGGCAACAGGCCAAGCCACGATTCCGCGCCCGTAACCCTGTCAGCTGCGGGATCCTGCTTCCTGACCTGTCGGCGGAGGGGACGACGCCAGGCCGGGCCGAGCGGACATTATCTTTCAAAGGCCGCGGTTTTCGAGGGCTAAGGTTGCGCCCCGGTCCTTGCAGGCCAGTCCCCTCCTCCTATATGAGGCTCACCGTCGCAATATCGCGAGCATCTGATCGTTTGGGGGTTTTGGATTGGTGCGCCGTCAGGGCCCAGCCAGCCTGCCGCAAAAAGAAGGGTATAAGGACCATGGGAAAGGTCATAGGGATCGATCTCGGCACCACCAATTCGTGCGTCGCCGTAATGGATGGCAAGACAGCGAAAGTCATCGAAAACGCCGAGGGCATGCGGACGACCCCGTCGATCGTCGCCTTTAGCGATGACGGTGAGCGCCTCGTCGGCCAACCCGCCAAGCGCCAGGCGGTGACCAATCCCGAGCGGACCTTCTTCGCAGTCAAGCGCCTGGTCGGCCGTCGCTATGACGACCCGATGGTCGAAAAGGACAAGAAGCTTGTCCCCTACAAGATCGTCAAGGCGTCCAACGGCGACGCCTGGGTCGAGGCCGACGGCAAGACCTACTCGCCCTCGCAGGTCTCCGCTTTCATTCTGCAGAAGATGAAAGAGACCGCGGAGGCCCATCTCGGCCAGAAGGTCGAGCAGGCCGTCATCACCGTTCCCGCCTATTTCAACGACGCGCAACGTCAGGCCACCAAGGATGCCGGCAAGATCGCCGGCCTTGAGGTGCTGCGCATCATCAACGAGCCGACTGCGGCAGCGCTTGCTTACGGCCTCGACAAGTCGAAATCCGGCACCATCGCGGTGTACGACCTCGGCGGCGGCACCTTCGATATTTCGATCCTTGAGATCGGCGACGGCGTTTTCGAGGTCAAGTCGACCAACGGCGACACCTTCCTCGGCGGCGAAGACTTCGACATGCGGCTCGTCAATTATCTGGCCGATGAATTCCAGAAGGAGCAGGGCATCAACCTGCGCAACGACAAGCTTGCCCTACAGCGCCTGAAAGAGGCTGCCGAAAAGGCCAAGATCGAATTGTCCTCGACCACGCAGACCGAAATCAATCTGCCGTTCATCACGGCCGATCAGGCCGGGCCGAAGCATCTGACGATGAAACTGACGCGCGCCAAGTTCGAGGCGCTGGTCGATGATCTCATCCAGAAGACCATCGAGCCCTGCCGCAAGGCGCTGAAGGATGCAAGCCTCACCGCTGGCGAAATCGGCGAAGTGGTTCTGGTCGGCGGCATGACCCGCATGCCGAAGGTCCAGGAAGTGGTGAAACAGTTGTTCGGCAAGGAGCCGCACAAGGGCGTCAATCCCGACGAGGTGGTCGCCATCGGCGCTGCGATCCAGGCCGGCGTGCTGCAGGGCGACGTCAAGGACGTGCTGCTGCTCGACGTGACGCCGCTGTCGCTCGGCATCGAGACGCTGGGTGGCGTGTTCACCCGTATCATCGATCGCAATACCACGATCCCGACCAAGAAGAGCCAGGTGTTCTCGACCGCCGAGGACAACCAGAACGCCGTCACCATCCGCGTCTTCCAGGGCGAGCGCGAAATGGCGGCCGACAACAAGGTGCTCGGTCAGTTCGATCTGATGGGCATTCCTCCGGCGCCGCGCGGCATGCCGCAAATCGAGGTCACCTTCGATATCGACGCCAATGGCATCGTCAACGTCTCGGCCAAGGACAAGGCGACCGGCAAGGAGCAGCAGATTCGCATCCAGGCATCCGGCGGCCTGTCGGAAGCCGACATCCAGAAGATGGTCAAGGACGCCGAGGCCAACGCGGCCGAGGACAAGAAGCGCCGCGAGGCGGTCGATGCCAAGAACCATGCCGACGGTCTGGTACATTCCACCGAGAAGGCGCTGGCCGAGCATGGCTCGAAAATCGCCGAGACCGAGCGCCGCGCCATCGAAGACGCCGTCAGCGATTTGAAGGAAGCGCTGAAGGGCGACGATGCCGAGGCGATCAAGGCCAAGACCAACACGCTGGCACAGGTTTCCATGAAGCTCGGCGAGGCGATGTACAAGCAGCAGGCCGAGGGCGACGCGGCCAAGGATGCTGCCAAGGACGACGTGGTCGACGCGGAGTTTACCGAGGTCGACGACGACAAGAACAACAAGAAGTCTGCTTAAACGGCGGTGATCATGACCCTCATTCCGAAGAGCACGCGAGCCGCGTCTCCAGGGATGGGGGTCATTTTTGGTTAAGCCGGAGGCTGCATCTTAAGGGACGCATACCTTCGGAACGAGGAAGAACTTCGGGCGGGTTTGAAGGATGAAGCGTTGCTACTACGAAACCCTTGAAGTCGACCGGAACGCGGACGAATCCAAACTCAAGGCGGCATTCCGCAAGCTCGCGATGAAATGGCATCCGGACAAGAATCCGGGCGATGCCGCCAGCGAGATGCGCTTCAAGGAAATCAACGAAGCCTACGAAGTCCTCAAAGACGGCGACAAGCGCGCGGCCTATGACCGGTTCGGTCACGCGGCGTTCGAGCAAGGCATGGGTGGCGGCGGCGGTCCAGGCTTCGGCGCGGGCTTTGCCTCATCATTCTCCGATATTTTCGAAGACCTGTTCGGCATGGCCGGGCAGCGCGGACGCGGCGGGCGCGAGCGTGGTGCCGACCTGCGCTACAACATGGAAATCACGCTGGAGGAAGCCTTCCTCGGCAAGACCGCCAAAATCGAGATTCCGGTTTCGGTCACCTGCGAATCCTGTTCGGGCACCGGCGCCCGGGCCGGCACCAAGCCGAAGACCTGCTCGATGTGCGGCGGCGCCGGCCGCGTGCGGCAGGCGCAGGGATTTTTCACGCTCGAGCGAACCTGTCCCGGCTGTCAGGGCCGCGGCCAGATGATCGAAGACGCGTGTCCCTCGTGCTCGGGCTCGGGGCGGGTGACGCGCGAGCGCAGCTTGTCGGTCAATATTCCGCAGGGCGTGGAGGACGGTACGCGCATCCGCCTTGCGGGCGAGGGCGAGGCCGGGATTCGCGGAGGCCCGCCGGGCGATCTCTACATTTTCCTGTCGCTGGCGACGCATCAGTTCTTCCAGCGCGATGGCGCCGACCTGCATTGCCGCGTGCCGATCTCGATGGTGACGGCGGCGCTGGGCGGCGAATTCGAGGTGCCCACCATCGACAAGGGCAAGACCAAGGTGAAAATTCCCGCCGGAACCCAGTCCGGCCGGCGCTTCCGCATCGCATCAAAGGGCATGCCGGTGCTCCGCTCGCGCCAGACCGGAGATATGTATGTCCAGGTCGTGGTCGAAACGCCGCAGAATCTGACCAAGAAGCAGCAGGAACTGCTGGCCGAATTCGAAAAACTATCGTCCGGCGCAACGCAGCCCGAGGCGGCGGGTTTCTTTACCAAGGTCAAGGACTTCTTCGGCAGCCGCGCCAACATGCAGTGACCGTCCGGCTTGACCGTTTCGCCTGCGGCCTATACCTCTTTATGACTATTTTCTGACACTGCCGCCGATAGCGGTCCCGCCTGGTAGCGATAATGCCTTTGCAATCGTCCGTGCGTGCGTTGAAGAAGCCCCCTCGTCTCGACGATGAGGTTCGTTTTCTTCGTTCATGGATCGAAAAGCCGCTTCACATGGGCGCCGTGATGCCTTCGGGCCGGGTGTTGGCGCGCACCATGGCGCAATATGTCAATGTCGATTCCTCGGAGCCGGTCGTCGAGCTTGGCCCCGGCACCGGTGCGATCACCAGCGCGCTGATCGAGCATGGCGTCGATCAGAAGCGTCTCGTACTGGTCGAATATAATCCGGGGTTCTGCGCGTTGCTGCGCGACCGCTATCCGCACGCCAAAGTCGTCCAGGGTGACGCCTATGCGTTGCGCGATTCGCTCTGGAATATGTTGAGCGCTCCCGCATCCGCTGTGGTGTCCGGCCTGCCGCTCGTCACCAAGCCGATGCTGACGCGCCTGAAACTGATTCGCGATGCCTTCGTCGCGCTGGCGCCGGGTGCGCCGTTCGTGCAGTTCACCTATTCGGTCGCGCCGCCAATTCCGAAATCGCTGCCGGGCGTGTCCACAGAAGCCTCCGAGCGCATCTGGATGAACCTTCCGCCGGCCCGTGTCTGGGTGTATCGCAAGCGCTGAACCGTCCTGCGCGGCCCGCGCGGCAGGTTTGCCCTGTATGCGATCCGAATCATGTCCGCGCTGAAAATCCTCGTGATCCCCGGCTCGCTTCGCACCGGCTCGCTCAATGTGAGGCTTGCGGCGGCGGCGGCCTATGAATTCGCCCAAGCCGGCGCGGAAGTCACCCGCATTTCGCTCGGCGATTTCCCGCTGCCGATCTATGACGGCGATCTGCAGACCAAATCGGGCGTGCCGAAGAACGCGATCAATCTCAAGCGCATGATCGGCGCGCATCATGGCGTGCTGATCGTGACGCCGGAATATAATTCATCGGTGCCACCTTTGGTCAAGAATACCATCGACTGGGTAACGCGGGTCAATGATGCGCACGAAACCCGCAGCCAGGTGTTTCGCGAACGCGCCTTCGCGATTGCAGCCGCCTCGGAAAGCCGCTTCGGCGGCGCCCGGTCTCTGGCGGCGCTGCGGCTGATCCTGACCGCCTGCCACGCCACGGTTATCCCGAACCAGCTCGCGCTGTCATTCGCAGCCGAGGCCTATAATGATATGGATCGCTTGAAACATCCCGCCGACATCGAGGCGCTCAACGCGCTGGTGCGGCAGCTGATCGACGTCTCCCAGCGCATGATGTGAGGTGATATGCAGCCATCAGATATCGCTCCCCGCGACCGGTTGATTGTGGCGCTCGATCTGCCCAGCGTCACCAAGGCGGAAGCGATGATTGCCCGGCTCGGCGACAGCGTGACGTTTTACAAGATCGGCTATCAGCTGGCTTTTGCCGGAGGATTGCCGCTGGTTCGGCAACTCGCCGGCGCGGGCAAGAAGGTTTTCGTCGATCTCAAGCTGCACGACATCGGCAATACCGTGGCGCGCGGCGTCGAGAGCGTCGCCGCGCTCGGCGCGACATTCCTGACCGTGCACGCCTATCCGCAGACCATGAAGGCGGCGGTCGAAGCACGCGCGGGATCGGACTTGAAAATCCTCGCCGTCACCGTGCTGACCTCGTATGACGACGGCGATCTCCACGCCGCCGGTTATCGCCTCGGCGTATCCGATCTGGTCGAGGCCCGCGCCCAGCAGGCCCAGGTGCTCGGCGTCGACGGCCTGGTCTGTTCGCCGGAAGAGGCAGCGGCCTTGCACAAGGTCGTGGGTCATCAGATGAAACTGGTGACGCCGGGTATTCGGCCCGCCGGTAGCGCCGCCGGCGACCAGAAGCGCATCATGACGCCGGCGCGCGCAATTTCAGCCGGGGCCGATTATCTGGTAGTCGGACGGCCCGTGATGGAAGCCGCCGATCCGAAGGCGGTGGCGGAGGCCATCCTGGCCGAGATCGTGCAGGCACTGGCCTGAAACAAAGGGAAACAACCGATGGCAAAGGGCTACTGGATCGCGCGTGTCGATGTTCACGACATGGATGGCTACAAGGAATACGTCGCGCAGAACGGCGCGGTATTTGCGAAATACGGCGCCAGGTTCCTGGTGCGCGGCGGCAAGCATGTGCCCAAGGAGGGCTCCTCGCGCTCGCGCAACGTGGTGCTGGAATTCAAGGATTATGAAACCGCGCTGGCCTGCTACAATTCACCGGAATATGTGCGCCTGGTCGCGTTGCGCAGCCCCTATGCCGAAAGCGACCTCGTGATCATCGAGGGTTACGACGGCCCGCAGCCCTAGAGCACGATCGAGAAAGCATCCACCCTTTCCGTCATGGCCGGGCGTCGTCCCGGCCATCCACGTCCTTTCTTTTTCCTCTGCTGTTAAGACGTGGATGCCCGGGACAAGCCCGGGCATGACGAGTCATTAGGCCTGATTGGTTGCCGGAACAGCCTGCCCCGGCTATACGGCAAGGGCGAGGTTGACATGTCCGACATGCGCTTGATCGTTGCAGGAGCCGGCGGCCGGATGGGTCGCGCGCTGACGCGTGCCATCTCGGAAACCTCTGGCGCGGTCCTCACCGGAGCGTTGGAAGCGCCGGGTTCCGAACTCCTGGGCAAGGACGCCGGGACGCTGGCGGGCTTGCCCGCCAACGGCGTGCTGCTCTCAGCCGACCTGTGGTCGCTGTCGGCCAACGCGGACGGCATTCTCGACTTCACCGTGCCGGGAGCGACCATCGCCAACGTCGCCATCGCCGCCCAGCGGGGTTTGGTTCACGTCATCGGCACAACCGGTCTTTCGGTTTCCGACGATGCCGTGATCAAGAGCGTCACCTCGCGCGCCATCGTCGTCAAGTCAGGCAACATGAGCCTCGGCGTCAACTTGCTGGCGGCGCTGGTGAAGCGCGTCGCTCAATCGCTGGACGACGGCTTCGACATCGAAATCCTGGAGATGCATCACAAGGCCAAGGTCGACGCCCCCTCGGGCACGGCACTCCTGCTCGGCGAAGCCGCCGCCGAGGGCCGCGGAATCGCGCTCGGGGAACATTCGGCGCGGGGCCGCGACGGCTATACCGGTGCGCGTCAAACCGGCGACATCGGTTTCGCGTCGCTGCGCGGCGGTAGCGTCACCGGCGATCACAGCGTGATCTTCGCCGGTCCCTATGAGCGCATCGAGCTGTCGCACCGCGCCGAGGATCGCATGATCTTCGCGCACGGCGCACTGAAGGCGGCGATGTGGGCGCACGGCAAGAAGCCCGGGTTCTATTCGATGGCCGACGTGCTCGGGCTTGGCGACTTCTAGAGATCTGAACGGAAATCAAGAAAATGAGCGACCGTCTTCTCGTGCTCGTGCGTCATGGCCAGAGCGAATGGAACTTGAAGAATCTCTTCACCGGCTGGAAGGATCCCGATCTCACCGAGCAGGGGATTGCCGAGGCCAGGGAGGCCGGCCGCAAGCTGAAGGCGAAGGGGCTGACCTTCGACATCGCATTTACATCGGTACTCAGGCGCGCGCAGCACACGCTCGATCTTACACTGGCCGAGATCAACCAGACCGACCTTCCCGTCAAAGAGCACATGGCGCTCAATGAGCGCGATTACGGCGATCTGTCGGGCCTCAACAAGGACGATGCCCGCAAGAAATGGGGCGAGGAGCAGGTGCATGTCTGGCGACGCTCCTACGACGTAGCGCCGCCCGGCGGTGAAAGCCTGAGGGATACTTTGGCGCGCACGCTGCCCTATTACGTCCAGGAGATATTGCCGTGCGTGCTGCGCGGCGAGCGCGCGCTGGTGGTGGCGCACGGCAATTCGCTGCGCGCGCTGATCATGGTCTTGGAAAAACTTTCGCCGAAGGAAATTCTCGCGCGCGAACTCGCAACCGGCGCGCCGGTGATCTACCGCTTGAATGCCGACGCCACCGTTGCGTCGAAGATCGACCTGGCGTGATCGCTAAAGCCGAAATAACTTCTCTCGAAGCGCCTGTTACCCCATCTGCGAGCCAACGATGACCGTTAATGTATCCCGACCTGTCCCGCTTCCCAGCCCAGCATCGCCTGCTTGCGGGTGATGCCCCAGTGATAGCCGGTCAGCGCGCCGCCTTTGCCGAGCGCGCGATGGCAGGGCACTACGAACGAGATCGGGTTTTTTCCGACCGCCGCGCCGACCGCGCGCGAGGCCTTGGGGCTACTGATCCTGGCCGCGATATCCGAATAGCAAACCGCGCGGCCCATCGGGATTTTCAACAGCGTCTCCCATACCCGCACCTCGAAGTCGGTGCCGATCAGGACCACGCGCAACGGCTGATCCGCGCGCCATAATCTGGTGTCGAAGATACGCTGTGCCAGCGCCGCGGTGCCGTCGCGATCTTCGACGTGGGTGGCCCGCGGCCAGCGCCGCTGCATGTCGGCGAGCGCAGCCTGCTCGTCGCCCGGATCGGCGAACGCGAGGCCGGCCAGCCCGCGGCCGCTGGCGATCACGATCGCGGTGCCGAACGGGGAAGCGTGAAATCCGTAGCGCAGCGTCATGCCGGCGCCGCCGGTTTTCCATTCGCCCGGCGACATCGCCTCGTGGGTGACGAACAGGTCATGCAGCCGCCCCGGACCCGAAAGCCCGGAGTCCAGCGCGGCGTCGAGCACGCTGGCGGAATCGCGCAGCAAGCCCTTGGCATGATCGAGCGTCAGCGCCTGCATGAAGGCCTTTGGCGTAAGCCCGGCCCAGCGGCGAAACAAATGGTGCAGCTCATCGGGCGTGACGCCCGCCGCATCCGCCGTCGATTCGATGGTGGGCTGCGCGCGCCAGTGCTCCGAGATGAAGGCGATCGCGCGCCGGACCGAATCATAATCGCGGAGCGCGGCGCTCTGGGGGCCCGGCTTGGTCAGGCGGTGGTCATTGATTGCGAGGTTCATCATGGTTCAGATGTAGGACAGGCGTGGCGTCCGAACCACCCGATTCCTGACTTGCCCTCACGAGAGCGGATTATAGGTCGGGCCCCGCCGGGCGGCCTGCAGTGCCGCCAGTAAAGCCTTGGCAAAGCTCGCCTTTTCATCCGGTCCGAGGAAGCTCGCGATGGAAACGCGGCGGCCTTTGGAAACCAGATAAAGCTTTTCGATGCCGAATTCCGCATGGGTTTTCTGGTCGAGCTGCACCCACAGCGGATTGAGCACCCATTCGATCACGTGGCCACGGTGGCTCACGCGCCGCACCCGCAGCTCGGACGGTGTCACGGAGATGTCCTCGCTGGCCCTGCCGCGGAGGAAATTGACCCGGAACGCCCAGTAGATCGCAAGCACGTCGAGGCCGAAAAAACCCATTACCGGCCACGCGCCCATCAGCAGGAAGGCAAGGCCTGCGGCGAAACCGACCACGCTGATAAACCCCATCAGCACCAGAAAACCGGTGCGGTTCAGCGAGCGGTGCGGGGTGAGCAGCGCGGAAAACAATTCCGGCTGCGCCAGCCCCGGATCAAAGTCGTTGCCTGCGGTCATTGCGTGTCAGTATATCCGGGTCATGGCGAAAATCACCCGCAGATCTCTCACGAAATCGAAACCTACGGCGCCACGACGCGTCAAAAAATCACGCAATCGACCTGCGGTCAGCCAGGGGCGAGAAAAACCAGCGAAAAAACCTGCAACCAAACCAGGGCAGGCGCGCGCGACAAAAAAATCGATCAAGGCGATCAAGCCCTGGACCCCTGCCGAGGTCCGCGAGGCGTTCAGCCGTTTTCGCACAGCCAATCCCGAGCCGAGGGGGGAGCTGGAGCATCTCAACCCCTATACGCTCCTGGTCGCGGTCGTCCTGTCGGCGCAGGCGACCGACGCCGGCGTCAACAAGGCCACGCGAGCGCTGTTTGAGGTCGCCGACACGCCGCAGAAAATGCTGGAGCTCGGCGAGGAAAAGTTGCGCGACTACATCAGGACCATCGGGCTCTACCGCAACAAGGCGAAGAACGTCATCGCGCTATCGAAAAAACTCATCGCCGAGTTCGGCGGCGAGGTGCCGCGCACCCGCGCCGAAATTGAATCGCTGCCCGGCGCCGGCCGCAAGACCGCCAACGTCGTGCTCAACATGGCCTACGGCGAACACACCATGGCGGTGGACACGCACGTGTTCCGCGTCGCCAATCGAACCGGACTTGCGCCGGGCAATACGCCGCTCGAGGTGGAGCTTGAACTGGAGCGCGTGGTTCCCGCCGAATTCAAGCCGCATGCGCATCACTGGCTGATCCTGCACGGGCGTTACACCTGTCTGGCGCGCAAGCCGCGCTGCGAGGTCTGCCTGATCAACGATCTCTGCCGCTGGCCCGAAAAGACGGTGTGAACGGCGCAACTGCTTGCTCCGCCCTCATCCTGAGGAGCCGCGCACTCCTGCGCGGCGTCTCGAAGGATGGCCGCACCGGGGCCTCATGGTTCGAGACGCGCGAAGATGCGCTCCTCACCATAAGGGATTCACACCACCGGCACGCTCGTCTTCCGCTCCCGCTCGATCAACTCCGGCCGCGGGCCCGAGAGCCGCTTGTGCATGTGAACCATGAACGCCATGCCGAACAGCGGCGTCGCCAGGTTGACGATCGGGATCGACACGAACGCCGCAATCAGAAGCCCGGCGGCGAACACGATGGCCGCGTTGTGCTTGCGCATCGCCTTGGCTTCCGCAGGGCTGCGAAACCGCATCGCCGCGAGCTCGAAATATTCCCGGCCCAACAGCCATGCGGTGGCGATAAAGAAGGCGATGAAACCCGCGCCGGCAATGAACACGAACGGCAGCGCGATCAGATAAACCAGGATCGTCAGCAACGCGGTCTTGATGCCTTCGGTCATGGCAAGCCCGAGCGGCAGCGCCGTGCCGGGACGCTCCGCCGGATAGTGCTCTCGCTCGACATGGTCGGCGACTTCGTCGACGAACACGCTTGCCACCAGCGAGGTGATCGCGGGCATCAGGAACACGGCGCCCAACACGACGCCGAGCCCGGCGGCGATCGA
>VAZH01000338.1 GCA_005884465.1 Alphaproteobacteria bacterium
CCTCCGTCGCGTTTCTGACATGGATGCGGCGCGCGCGTGGCCATGCCGATCAATTAGGCAACTGTGCGAATCAATTAAGATTGACCATAATTCTGGGGACTGACAGCACGCGGCCTTTTTATTTTGCAGTGCAGCAACTATTTGTTGTCGGTGAGCGTTGGAAGAAGTCTCGATAAGGAGCTGCCGGTGTCTCTCGCCAACAATATCGAATTCCTGCGACGTCTGCCAAAGCTGAACGGAATCTATGGTTTTGGGGATTTTGAGCGAAACCTGAGGCCCGGTCAGCGTAGCCCACTGGTGGAAACCACGGGATTTGGATCGAATCCGGGGAATCTCCGGATGTTTTCGTTCGCGCCGCATAACCTGCAGCCAGCGCCCGGCCTTGTCGTCGTTTTACACGGATGCGGTCAAACCGCCGCTGCTTATGATTTGGGCGCCGGCTGGTCCACCTTGGCGAAACACTATGGCTTCGCATTGCTGATGCCCCAGCAGCAGCCGCTTAACAACGCCAATGGATGTTTCAACTGGTTCAATCCGGAAGACACCGAGCGCGATAGCGGTGAGGCCTGCTCGATCAGGCAGATGATTGCGCACGCGGTTAAGGAGATAGGAATCGATCGGGAGCGCATATTCGTCACCGGGCTTTCGGCTGGCGGCGCCATGACCTCGGTCATGCTGGCGACTTATCCCGAGGTGTTCGCAGGCGGCGCAATCATCGCCGGCTTGCCGTATGGCGTTGCAAGCAATGTACGGGAGGCGTTGAGCGGCATGTTTCAGTCGCCGTCCCGCCCGGCCGGCGAATTGGGAGACCTGGTGCGCAACGCTTCATCTCATAGAGGCCCGTGGCCGAAAATCTCAGTATGGCATGGCAGCGCCGATCGCACGGTCAACCCGGCCAACGCCAATGAGATCGTCAAGCAGTGGCTCGACGTGCATGGTCTGCCGCCGGCATCGATGTCGGAGGCGACCGTCGACGGCTATCCCCGGCAGGTGTGGTGGAACGCGGATGGCGAAACCATCGTGGAATCCTACACCATCACCGATATGGCCCACGGCACCCCGCTTGGGATCGGCGACAATGACAAGAAGTACGGCGCCCAGGGTGCGTTCCTGATCGAGGCGGGTATCTCGTCCTCGTATCACATTGCGAATTTCTTCGGCCTGACCGAATGGATTCGCCGCCCCAAGGTGGCCCCCAGCCCAGCTTTCAAGGCAGCTTCCAAGCCAGTTCCTAAGGCGCCTGCAAGGGAAGCCGCGGAGATCAATCCCACGGTTACGTTGGCGCCGGGTGTGCCGGGTGTGGTGCCCGATCTCGCGGCGGTGCTCTGGCCGCGCACGACACTCAATCGCCGTCCGGAGCCGGCCGGTCAGTCGCCCCGTCGCCCGATCGACGTCGGGGCCGTCATCACCCGCGCGCTCACGGCCGCGGGCCTCATGAAATGATGGCACGCATGGCGTTAAACGGCTGTCGCGCCGGCACGGGTCATTTTGTTCCTCCGAATTAAGGATAATTTGGAACCAAGGGGCGGGCCGGGAGTTTGATGGGATTGTAACAGGCGGCTAAGTTCCGGCTGATAGTTTGGGCTGAGCTGGCCACCGATCCCTCATGTTGAAGATCAACAGACCGACTTCTGCGGACTTTCTCGCCGGTGGCGGGGAGATGGGCGCGTTGATGCGCGCCTATGACTGGTCGCGCAGTCCGCTCGGCAAGCCGGAGACCTGGCCGCAAAGCCTGCGCACCGCGGTGCGGATTCTGCTCAACACCAACCATCCGATGTTCATCTGGTGGGGCCCCGATCTCATTCAATTCTATAACGACGCCTATCGCCAGACCATGGGACCCGAGCGCCACCCGAGCGCGCTTGGCCAGGGTGGACGCAAGTGCTGGGCTGAAATCTGGGACATTATCGGTCCGCAGATCCAGCAGGTGATGAGCGGCAGGGGCGCGACGTGGCATGAGGACCAACTCGTTCCGGTTACGCGATACGGCAAGCTCGAACAGGTCTACTGGACCTACGGTTTCAGCCCGATCGATGAAGATGACGGCATCGGCGGCGTGCTCGTCGTTTGCCGCGACGTGACCGACGAGCATCGTGCCGCCGCCAAGCTGCGCGAACGCGAAGCCGAGCTCGCGCGCGTGCAACAACTGGGGCGGATCGGCGGCCTCGAGGTCGATCTGAGAACCGGCTTCCGCAATCGCCGGTCGCCGGAGTATTTGCTGATTCACGGGTTGCCGCCGGATGCGGCAAACGAATCTCACGACGACTGGGTGAAACGCATCCATCCTGAGGATCGCGAAGCCACCGAGAAAAAATTCCGCGACGCCGTTGCAGGCAACGTGCGCGACTATTCGGTGCAGTACCGCATTGTTCGGCCCAGCGACGGCGAGACGCGCTGGATTTCGGTCAAATCCACGATCGAGCGCGACGAGAATGGAAAAGCCATACGCCTGACCGGCGCCCATACCGATGTGACCGAACAGGTGGTGGTGGATCTGGCGCTTCGGCAAAGCGAGGAGCGATTCCGCAAGCTTGCCGATGAGCTTGCCGAGCTCAATGCAACGCTGGCGCAGCGCGTCGAGGAAAAGACCCGGGAGCGTGACCGGATCTGGAACGTGTCGCAGGACCTTTTGGTGGTCGCCGATCGCGACGGCGTGTGGCGAACCGTCAACCCGGCCTGGACCAAAACGCTCGGCTGGAGCGAGGCCGAACTGTTGAACCGCACCTCGGAATGGCTGGAGCATCCCGACGATGGCGGGCAGACCCGGAGCGAAGTCAACAAGCTGATCCAGGGCGACCTCACGGTGAAATTCGAGGGCCGCTTTCGGCACAAGGACGGCTCGTACCGCTGGCTGTCCTGGACCGGCGTCCCGGACCGGGATCACATCTATGCGGTTGCCCGCGACGTCACCGCGGAGAAGGCTGCAGCCGAACGGCTAAAGGCCGCCGAGGAGGCGTTGCTTCAATCCCAGAAGATGGAAGCGGTCGGGCAATTGACCGGCGGGATCGCGCACGACTTCAACAATCTCCTGACCGGAATCGTCGGATCGCTGGATCTGTTGCAGACCCGTCTCAATCAAGGACGAACCGACAATTTTGCGCGCTACATCAACGCGGCGATGACATCGGCGAACCGCGCCGCGGCGCTCACCCATCGCCTCCTGGCCTTTGCGCGGCGGCAACCGCTGATCCCGGAAAGCGTCGATGTCAACCAGCTCGTGGTGTCGCTGGAGGATCTGCTGCGCCGGACCATCGGCGAGACCATCGATCTTGAGATCACGGCCTCGGACGATCTGTGGCGCACGCTGTGCGACCCCAATCAGTTGGAAAGCGCGCTGCTCAATCTCGCCATCAACGCGCGCGACGCCATGCCGGATGGCGGCAAGCTCACCATCTCCACCGCGAACGCACACCTTGGTAATGTCACCGCGGACACCCCTGCGCTTTCGCCCGGCGATTATATTTGCATCGTTGTCAGCGACACTGGCGTGGGCATGAGCGCGCAGGTGGCGGCGCGCGCCTTCGATCCGTTCTTCACCACCAAGCCGATCGGGCAAGGCACCGGGCTGGGGCTTTCGATGATCTACGGATTTGCGCGGCAGTCCAACGGCCACGTCACCATCGACAGCAAGCTGGGGCGTGGAACGTCGGTCAGGCTTTATTTGCCGCGCTATGATGGCGGAACCGCTCAGCAGGTGTCAGCGGTCGGGATCGCCGGACATGCTTCTGCCGGCGAGACCGTGCTGGTGGTCGAGGACGAGCCGGTGGTGCGCGGGGTGATCCTGGAGATGCTCGCGGAACAGGGTTACCGGACACTCGAAGCCATCGATGGACCGTCGGGGCTGCGAATCCTGCGAACCAAACAGCGGATCGATCTCCTGGTCACCGACGTCGGCTTGCCCGGCATCAACGGCCGCCAGCTCGCCGATCAGGCGCGGGAAACCCGGCCCGGCCTCAAGATCCTTTTCATCACCGGCTACGCCGAGAGCATCGCGATGTCGGACGGCTTTCTGGAAGAGGGCATGGAAATGATCACCAAGCCGTTTGAGCTCGACAATCTCTCGCGGCGGATCCGCGCCATGGTTTCGGGTTAGGCCGAGCATCATTAGATAGAGGCGGCACACTCACACCATCCCCGTCATCCTGAGGTGCGAGCGTAGCGAGCCTCGAAGGATGAGCGGCCGGGCCGTCGTCCTTCGAGACGGCCGCGTTGCGGCCTCC
>VAZH01000339.1 GCA_005884465.1 Alphaproteobacteria bacterium
CGGCAGACCTGCTTTGTGCCCAAAAAGCAGAAGAAGCGATAGGCGCGCCCCGTCTCGAAGACACATTGTGTTGGGCGTTAGCCGAAGTGTTGGGCGTTAGCCGAAAAGTTAGATAAGACTTGGTAGATTACAAAATAGGGGGCTTGGAAATGTGTGAAAGCCCAATCGTCAAAGGTCGCACTGGCTGGCGCGGCTGGTTTGACCTTCCGCTAAGGACGGCTCGGCGCCCCGATGAACAGTGGGTCGATCTCACTCACCCATTTTCGACTTCGGTTCCGCGCTCCGCCATGTTTCCTCCACCGCGCTTTTCGTATTTTGCACAAATGCCGGAAAAGCCTTTGAATGTTACCCATATGGAAACAATCGTGCACATGGGCACTCACGTTGACGCACCACGACACTTTTATGCGGACGGCCCGGGCATGGACGAAATCCCCATCGAGCGCATGACGGGCGAAGGTGTGGTTATTCGTCTCGACAAGTCGGTGAATGAACAGATAAGCGTCGATGACCTTGTTGCTGCGACACCGGCAATAGAACATGGCGATATTGTAGCCATAGACACGGGCTGGAGCGCGCGTTGGGGAACACCCGAGTGGAATCGGCATCCATATCTTTCGTTGGAAGCCGCTCAATGGCTGATCGAACATAGAGTGAAGCTCGTCGCGGTTGACACCGCTACGCCCGACCTTCCCTTCGACCTCCGGCCTGAGAATTTTTCGTTCCCGGTACACTGCCTGCTTCTCAAGGAAGGCGCCTTGATCTCCGAGCAAATTGCCAACCTTCACAAATTGACTGGACGACGAGTGGAATTTCTTTTTTGCCCGCTTTCAATCAAAGATTGCGACGGCGCACCCGCCCGAGTTTTGGCTCGCGGCTTCACGTAAGCCGTTTGTATCAGCCTGTTTGTCAGCCATGCGAGGACTAGTGCAATGTCATCGACCTACAATGCGCGGAGCGCGGCTGCCTATGAGCATTTCATGAGGCGCTGGAGCCGCCAGCTGTCCCCTCGGTTTGTCGAATTCGCTGGTATCTCCGATGGCGAATGCATTCTCGACGTTGGGTGTGGAACCGGAAGCCTCACGCGCGTCTTGTTGGACTCCGCCGACGTAAAAAGCATCGCCGCCGTTGACCTTGCGGACATCTATCTGGAATCCGCAAGACAAGCGATCCGCGATCCGCGGGTTGGATTCAAAACCGGCGATGCGACCAGCCTGCCGTTTGCGGACAAAAGCTTTGATCGGGCTTTTGCCATGCTGGTTCTTCATTTCGTGCCCGATGCAAAAAAGGCAGTGAGTGAAATGCGGCGCGTGGTCCGCTCGGGTGGGGTCGTCGCAGCCACGGTTTGGGATTGTCTCGGTGGAATGCCGGCGCAAAGACTGTTTTGGGACGCCGCTGCAACCCTTGGGATCGCCAGCGACAACGTCCTGCGCGATTTCTATTTCCGCCCGATGACGCGGCCAAACGAAATGCGCGCCGCCTGGTCCGAAGCCGGACTCAAATCCGTCGAGCAGTCGAGTATCACCATTCGCTTTGAATACGAGAATTTTTCAGATTACTGGTTTCCGATCGCGGCGGGAGAGGCCGCACTCGGCAAGTTCGCACTCAGCCTGGCGCCCGAACAAAGGGCTGCATTGGAAGCGGCGGTTCGAAACGTCTACCTTGGCGGCGAGCCCGATGGCCCCAGATCCTTCGCCACGACCGCCTGGGCATGCAAAGGTATCGTCTGAGCGGTTCGACATGCTTGCTGCGCTTGAGTTCACGCGCGCTCAATCGCTCGCCGATGACTGCCGTCCATTGACGATGATGAAATACAGATTGCGCACGTAAACCAGGAGCCCAAGCGCCTGGCCTGCGATGAACACCGGGTCTCGTCGATACAGCGCGTAAATCAACAGCAATACGCCGCCGCCGATCGAGAAGAACCAGAACGCCACCGGGATCACGCTCGCGCGCGCGCGCTCCGACGCGATCCACTGCACCACGAAGCGCATGGTGAAAAATGCCTGCGCCACGAATCCCAAAACTACCCAGCCATCGAATTTTATCACGAAGACATCGTTAAGATAGGTAGCGAGATTATTAAACAGCTCAGTCATGACGTCACCTCGGTCGCAACGGGTGTCGACTTCTTGCGGCGGATCAGCCACCACACGCCCGCGAGATCCATGATCCCGATCCATAGCCGATCGAAAAAGCCGTAGTTCGAGACGCCGGAGCGGCGCGGCCGGTCGATCACCTCGACATAGGCGATCTCGTAGCCCTCCCGGCGCACCAACGCCGGCAGAAAGCGATGCAGTCCGTCGAAATAGGGCAGCGCCAGGAACACTTCGCGCCGGAATGCTTTCAGGCCGCAGCCGGTGTCGCGGGTGCCATCGCGCAAAATCGCGTTGCGCACGCCGTTGGCAATGCGCGACTGGATTTTCTTGAAGCCGGTATCCTTGCGTCCGATCCTTTGGCCTGCGGCAAGACCGACGCGGTCGCCGCCATTTTCGATTGCCGAAATCAAATCCGGCAGGAATACGGGATCGTTCTGCCCATCCCCGTCGAGCGTCGCCACGATGGCGCCGCGCGCGGCGCGAACCCCGCTGCGCACCGCCGCAGACTGACCCGACGATGTCGCGTGCCGGATCTGGCGCAGATTTCCGCGCTGCTGCATGGCAGCTGCAAGCCGCTCGGCGGTCGCATCGGTTGAGCCGTCATTGACGTAGATGATTTCATAAACCCATCCGCCGTCGAGGGCGGCGGCGATCTCGGCGATCAGCGGGGCTACATTCTCGGCTTCGTTGCGCACGGGGACAACGATGGAAACGGCCACCGCGGCTGGTTCAGAAGAAGGCAAATCAACACTCTTGGTTTGAGCTGAGCTGGCCTGCCGCCGGTTGCCATGTCCGGCGTTTGCGGCGTCCGCTTCTTATGGGGCTGACGCTCCGCGGGCAACCCTTTTGAGGCGCTTCAGCGAGGGTCCGGCAAGCGGTACAATGGCGCCATCGCGGCGGATGGCGAACCCGAGACGGCGGGCGGCAAACCAATATCGCACGATCATTGCGCCGATTACGCCGATCAACGCGCCAGCGACCACGTCGCTGGGATGATGCGCCAGGAGCACCAGGCGACTGATCGCAATCAGAACCGCATACACAATCATGACGACCCTTGCCTGCGGCCAGAGCGCCGAAACCGCGAAAGCCAGGGCGAAGCTGGTGACGGCATGTCCTGATGGGAAGCTGGCATACGCTTCGGTGCCGTTGAAGTGCGCGAAGTTGAAAGCGTTGGCCTCGCCACCGACAAACGGCCGGCCGCGCCCGACGGCCCATTTGATGACCTCGCCGGTGAGAACCGGCATCAGCACGGCAAAAAACACAAACTGCAGGCGCGTGCCAAAACCGAGCAGCAGGGCTCGCGAGGTTGCCGGCAATTGCGGGGAAATAATTGCCACGGCGGACAACAGCCCTGCCAGAAACCACAGCACGTAGGCCGATTTCCCGAAGTCGGTCAGGATGCGAACCAGCCAAAGGCTGACGGTGCCGCGTGGCGGCATCAGGACAATCTCTCTCGCATCCAGCGCGTACATCAGCGCGATGATCGCGGCCCCGACGATGGTCGTCAGCAGCAATCCGTGGCGGGCTGATCTCCGCGCCGCCTCGGCACGCCGCGAATGAGATGGCGAACGCACGAGCTGCGTCCCGGCCAGCCGTACCACGGCGCAGAAACGATAAAAATAATTCGAGGATTGGCCGATGCCGGCCTGAACGGACATCTTGCTCTACTCGGTGCCTTCGGAGCGGAAGATCGCGATCGAAATCGCTCTGCCTTGCGAATAATTATAGCCGTCGATGCGAGTG
>VAZH01000340.1 GCA_005884465.1 Alphaproteobacteria bacterium
ATCCATGCTGTCGCTGATCGATGCCGGTCCATTGGCTCTCGATCAGGTCAGAGCCCTCTATGACAGGCACGGCAAGGACGAGACCTTATCGGTGAATGTGAGCGGCGCCGAAATCCTGGCGCCCATTCCGGAACCGCGGCAAATGCGCGACGGCATGTCGTTTCCATTGCATATTCTGCAGGCGCCGCGCGGCCAGCGCAAACTTGCGGCGCGCGCCAGGAACGATATGGCCGAACTCGCGCGGATCGACGCTGAACCGCTGGGCGAATTGCCTGAGGTCTATGGCAGGCAGCCGATCTACTATATCACCAATCGTTTTAGCGTGCGCGGCACCAACACCACGGTAAGATGGCCGCGCTATAGCCAGGTGATGGACTACGAACTCGAGTTTGGCATCATTACCAAAAACAAGGGCGCCAACGTCCCAGCCTCAAAGGCCAGGGATCACATCTTCGGCTTCACCATCTTCAACGATTTCTCCGCCCGTGACGCCCAGCGCCTCGAGATGGAGGGGCGGCTAGGCCCCGCCAAGGGCAAGAGCTTTGACGGCGGCAACGTCATGGGCCCCTGGATCGTGACGCCCGACGAGATCGGCGACCCATACAACCTGAGGATGGAAGTCCGCGTCAACGGCGAGGTCCGTTCGAAAGGTATAAGCGAGGGCATGCTGTTTTCGTTCGAGGAGATCATCGCGCATATCACGCAGGACGAGACATTGATGCCGGGCGAATTCATCGGCTCCGGGACTGTCGGCAATGGCTGCGGTCTTGAGCTCGGCTGGTTTCTCGAACACGGCGATACCGTCGAACTGGAAGTCGAGAAAATCGGTGTCCTGAAAAACCGGGTCGAGCGCCAGGACCGGTGACGCTCCGGTCTCTGGCCGCGAGCCTCCGATTTACGGCAGGTGCGCTTGATCGATCAGGCGGCACCCAGCGAGGCCAACGCCCGGCCAACCTCGGTCCTGACGAGATGCTTGCGATAATTTGCCGGCGCGTAATGATCCGACAGGCATTCGGCCTGTTCGCTGGCAAGCCGTGCAGCGCTTGCGATGTTTTCGCTCGACAGTGATTTGCCGATCAGTCGCGCGCTCGCGGTATCGGCCGTGAAAGCCCGCCCGGTCGCACCGGTGATGGCGATGGCGGCTTCCGAAACGATATCGTCATGCAGGCTGAGCGCGACCGCGACCCCGACAACGGCATAGCCGCTCGCCGGATGGCGGATCTTGCGATATCGGAAGCGCGCACCGGGCCCGGGCCGCGGGATATGGATTGCCACGAGCACCTCTTCGGGCTTGAGCGCGGTCGACATGATGTCGACGAAGAAGTCCTTCGCAGCGACGCGCCGGCGGCCTGTCGGGCCTGCCAGCTCCAGCTCCGCTTTCAGCGCGAGGACGACCGCCGGCCAGTCCGCCGCAGGGTCCGCATTTGCCAGCGAGCCGCCGATAGTGCCGCGATTGCGCACCTGCGGATCGGCAATCAGATCGGCGGTTTGATGGAAGATCGGCAGCACCTTGCGCAGAGGTTCGGACGCAAGCAGTTCGGCATGCGTCGTCAGGGCGCCGATCCTGATGCGGTCGCCGACCTCGATGCCCTTCAATTCGTTAATGCCGCCGATATCGACAAGCAGCGCCGGCGACGCCAGCCGCAATTTCAATGTCGGGATCAGGGTATGGCCGCCGGCAACGAGTTTGGTGCCGTCGGGATCCTTCTGCAAGAGGCCGATGGCCTGGGCCAGCGAGGTTGCGCGAACGTAATCGAATGATGCTGGAATCATTGGCTTGCTCCGGCGCGTGCGGTCTGGATCGCCGACCAGACCCGCGGTGGTGTCATCGGCATGTCGAGATGCTTGATCCCGAACGGCGAAAGCGCGTCGAGCACCGCGTGAACCATGCATGGTGGGGCAGCGATCGATCCGTTTTCGCCGATGCCCTTGACGCCGATCGGGTTGGTGGGAGAGGGCGTCTGTTGAAACAGCGATCGTATGTTGGGGACATGCTCCGCGCGCGGAACCGCATAATCGAGCAGCGAACCAGTCATCAATTGTCCGGTGTCGGGGTCGTAGCTTACTTCTTCATAGAGCGCCTGCGCGATACCTTGCACGACGCCGCCATGGATTTGCCCGGCGGCAAGCAGCGGATTGACGATGGTGCCGGCGTCGTCCACGGCGACATAATCGAGAATATCGACAATCCCGGTTTCGGGATCGACCTCGACATAGGCCATGTGGATTCCCGAAGGCGAGCCCATTCCCTTCGGATCGTAAAACACCGTCTCGTCGAGGCCCGGCTCCAGTCCGTCCGGAAGCTTGTGGCCGAGATAGGCCATGCGCGCCACCGTGCCAAAACTCAAAGGCGCGATGTCGGTGCCGGGAACGCTGAATTGGCCTGCCCGATAGGAAACATCCGTTTCATCCACTTCAAGCATGCCCGCCGCAATCTTCTTCGCCTTCGCGACAATACGGCCGGACGAGACATGAACGCTCGATCCGCCCACCGCCATCGAGCGCGAATTGAAGGTGCCGTGACCGGCCTGGACCTGACGCGTGTCGCCCTGCACCACGTCGATATGCTCGATCGGAACCTGCAAGACGTCGGCGGCGATTTGCGCAAGCGAGGTGACATGGCCTTGGCCCTGACTCATCGATCCCGAAAAAATCGTGATCCGGCCGCTCGAGTCCACGCTGACCCTGGCGCTTTCCCAACCGCCGCGGTTGAAGCCGATCAGCGCCAGGCGGCGTGACGGCGCCATGCCGCACATATGGGTATAGGCCGCGACACCGATGCCGCGATAGCGGCCCTTGGCGCGCAATTGATCGCGTTTGCTGCTGCGCGCCGCGTAGTCGAAGGCCTCCATTGCCTTCGCCAGGCAGCCCTCATAGTTGCCGCTGTCGTAAATCACGGCGGGGCCGTTATAGGGCTTGTACGGAAAATCAGCCCGCTCAATGAAATTTCTTCGGCGCACCTCTATCTGATCGATGTTGAGGTGGCGCGCGACGGCGTCGATCGCGCGTTCGGCGATGTATCCGCCCTCTGGCCGGCCGTAGCCGCGATAGGCGTCGACCGGCACGGTGTTGGTCACGATCACCCTGGAACGTGCCTCGTAGTTATCGATTTTGTAAACACCCGTTCCGAAGTTGACTGTATTCACCGTCGGACCGCCGGTCGCCATGTTGGATAAATAGGCGCCGACATTGCCCAACGTCTCGACTTTCAGACCGAGAATCTTGCCGTCGTTGCGGACCGCGATTTCAAGGGTCTCCGTATGCGCCCGACCATGGTTTGTGGACTGATGGCTTTCCGAGCGCGATTCCCACCACTTCACGGGTACGCCGAGGCGGCGTGCCAGATAGGGGCAAAGCAATTCCTCCGGGTAGAGATGCATCTTCGCGCCGAAACCGCCGCCAATGTCCGGCGCTACGATCCTCAATTGGTGTTCGGGAATGCCGACGGTGTCGGCGATCCACCGGCGATGCATGTGAGGCACCTGGCTCTGAAGGTAAACGGTCAGCGTGGCGTCAACATTCGGCTCAGCCAGAAGGGAGCGCGTTTCCATGCAGGTCGGGATTAGCCGGTTATTGGCAACGCGAAGACTGATCACCTGATCAGCCTCCCGCGCGGCCTTCTCATAGTCGCCGCCGCCGACCTTGTAGACCGTGGTGATGTTGTTTGGCACGTTGTCGTGGAGTTGCGGCGCGCCCTCACGGATCGCCGCCTCTTCATCGACAACCGCGGGAAGCGTTTCGTAGTCGACGTCGACAAGAGCGATGGCATCGTGGGCCCTGGCCTGGCTCTCGGCCACCACCAGCGCGACGCATTCGCCGACAAAGCGCACCCGGTCGATGGCGACGACAGGCCGGTCCGGCACCTTCGTTCCCGGCATAATCCAGTTGGGCACAATCGAGCCGATCTTGCCGGCGAGGTCGGCGCCGGATAACGCCAGGCGGACGCCGGGTGCTGCCGTTGCCGCGGAGAGATCGACTTGCTTGATGATGGCGTGCGCATGGGGCGACCGCAGCACCGCCATATGCAGCATGCCCGGCACTTTCAAATCGTCGGTATAGCGTCCCTTGCCGGTGACGAATTTGAAGTCTTCGCGCCGGCGCAACGGCTGCCCGATATATTTGATCGCGGTTGCTTCAGCCATGGCCGTGTACCTCCGCCGCCAGCG
>VAZH01000065.1 GCA_005884465.1 Alphaproteobacteria bacterium
TTTTCCGGTCATTCTCCTCGTGGTAATTACGGCGGCAACCCTCGATCCGGGGATTGGTCTGGTTGCGGCCGTCACCGGGATCCTGGCGAGCGCCGCGCTGGTGTTCGCGATCGGCCGGCGGTTCGATGAGAATACGGTGTACCGAATCCTCGGCGAGCGGTTTCGGCGTGTTCGAGAGAAGCTCGTCGGCAACGGAGTGCTGGCTATAGCGCTTATTCGGATGATTCCGATCGTCCCGTTCTCGTTCGTCAACCTGGTGGCCGGTGCGTTGAGGGTCGGCTTTGCCGAGTTCCTGCTCGGAACGCTTCTCGGCATGGCCCCCGGTCTTATCACCCTGTTTGCGCTCGGCGCGACCGCTTCGAGAATGCTGCATGACCCCACGCCATCAAACATCGCGCTGCTTGTGCTGGCCGCCGCTTTTTGGCTGCTGGCCTCGGTGTCGGCGCAATACGCGATCAAGAGAATTGGGCGGCCGCGACGATGACCGGCCAAGCGATACGGATGATGACCTGGAATGTGCATGGCACGTTCAATCTCAACCCGAGGTTCGACGTCCGGCCCATCGTTGCATTGATCGAGAAGTGGAAGCCTGACGTGGTTGCGCTGCAGGAGGTGGATTCCCGAGGGCGCTCCGAGAATCCCTTTTCGATGCTCGAAGAGGCGATCGGCGGTCACAGCGTTCATGCCCATTCCATCGTGACCGAGGACGGAAATTACGGGCAGACGCTGATCAGCCGCTGGCCCTGGCTCAGCGAGCCCAAAATTCTCGATCTATCCTTTCGCAAGCGAGAGCCGCGTCGGGCTATCGGCGCCGAGCTGCGCGGACCCTTCGGGGGGCTTCATGTCATCGCAACTCATTTGGGACTCAGCCTCAGGGAACGGCGCGAACAGTCGCGATCGCTTCTCGAATTCGCGACGGGCTCGATCTATCCCACGATCGTGATGGGCGACTTCAACGACTGGTTTTGGGTCGGCTCTGTCCGGCGTGTTCTCGCCGATCATTTTCCGGTCCGAACGCGCCGCAGAACTTTTCCGGGAGTTTGGCCGATGATGAAATTGGACCGCATCTACGCGGCCCGCTCGATGAGGCTGATCGGCGACTTCGTTGATCCGGCAGCCATTCGGGTGTCCGATCATCTTCCGGTCATGGCGGATTTTGCGTTAAAGGACGAATAGCCCACGGCGTGGGCGCGAGCCTCTCAGCCATACTCCCCGGCATAGGGGTTAACGGCGCCCGGAAACCTATCGTTTTTGAGATGCAACGGGGGCAGGGATCGGGCCCGCAGCCATGGCTCGGGGCCGGGTGACACGGGCTCTTCGCCCTTACGTTGACCGGGCAACCACCGAACATTTACCCAAATTCGAGCCGCGACCGTAAATTCATTGCGCGTTCATAACGGTTCCACTACATTTTTGTGACACGCCGCAGGCTCCGGCTGCGTCGTCCGTCTCCTGGTCATCGCCAGCCAAGGCCCCAACCACAGCGCCGGGTGTAGTTGCGTCCCGTTCATGGCGCTCGCGCCAGATCAAGGTCCCTCCGCTACGGCTTCCGCCGTAAGCGTCAACCCGGTAGGCAACTGGCGGCTACTGGCCGTTGCGGCGCCGCATCTGGCGGCGCTGGGCGTCATGCTCCACACCGAAACCGATCTCGGCTCGCGCACGGGCTTTCTGCTGTCATGGGGGATTTTAAACTTCTTTTGGATCGCGCTGCTGCGGCGTCCAGCTCTGTCGGGCGCGCTCTCGCTCACTCTCGTCGTCGTGCTGATCCTGCTGTCGCGGCTCAAGCACGACATCGTGCAGATGACCGCAAACTTCGTCGACCTGATGGTGATCGATCGCGATACCGCGGCGTTTCTGTTTACGATCTTTCCCAATCTGCGCTGGTCCGTGATCGGCGCGGCCCTTGTCATCATCCCCCTGATGTACGCGCTGTGGTGGCACGATCCGTTCCGGATCCGCCGTCTGCCGGCATTGGCGGGCAAGCTGGCCTGCCTTGCCGCGCTGGTCGGATATTCCCTGGCCTGGCCGGATGAAGCCTGGCGCGGCTACTACGACGACGGCTATCTGTCGAAATTTGCCCGTTCCGGCGTCACCGCCGTGTCGGATTTCATCAATTACGGTTTCATGGAATCGGACGCGGTCGCCGCCGAGCGTCTCAAGATGCCGCTATTGGATTCCTGCCATCCCGCAGGCCGCCGGCCCAACATCATCATGATCCATGACGAGTCCAGTTTCGACATTCGTCAGGCAGCCGGCATCAAGGTGCCGCCGGGCTATGGCAGCCATTTCAAATCGTTCGACGGCAAGGAGCGCATATTCCTGGCCGAGAGCAATGGCGGCCCGAGCTGGTTCACCGAATACAATGTGCTCGCCGGGCTCTCGTCGCGCTCATTCGGCCGGTTTTCCTATTTTGTCACGCGCATCGCCTCGGGGCGCGTCGAGCGCGGACTGCCGCTGGCGTTGCGCCGCTGCGGCTACAACACGATTTCGCTCTATCCGGCCTATGGCGCCTTCATGAGCGCGCGCAGCTTCCAGACCACCACCGGTATCCAGCATTTCTACGACGCGCACGATCTCGGCGCCAAGGACGTCGAGCCCGACAGCTTCTTTTACGACAAGGCCCTGGGGCTAATGTCGCAGCAGACGCCGAATACACCGGTGTTCATGTTCGTCTATCTCGCCGCCAATCATTTTCCCTGGGAGACCCGGTTTCTCCCCGACCTGATGCCGTTCTGGCGCAAGCCCGGCAACGAGCCGGTGGTCGATGAATATCTGCGCCGCCAGGCGATGAGCGCCGACGACTACGCCGCGTTCATCGCGGGGCTGAAAAAGAAATTCCCGGCGCAGCCGTTTTTGATCGTGCGTTACGGCGATCATCAGCCGGAATTCTCGCCGCACGTTCTCGATCCCGGCCTCGATGAAGCCGGCGTCGGCAAGAAGCTCGACAAATACGATCCGCGCTACTACGCGACCTACTACGCCATCGACGCGATCAACTTCGAGCCGGTCAAGAGCCCTGCGGTGATGGACACGGTCGACGGGCCCTATCTGCCGCTGGTGATCCAGGAAGCCGCCGGCATTCCGCTCGATCCCTCGTTCGAGGAGCAGAAGAGGATCATGCTGCGCTGCAAGGGCGTGTTCTATGCCTGCAAGGATGGCGCGGAAGCCCGCCGCTTCAACCGGCTGCTGATCGACGCCGGTTTCGTCCGCGGATTGTAGCCCGGCCGCGCTCGCCTGAAGCGGCGGGCTCGCGCAAGGGCGCTGCCGGCGGCTTTCTTTCCATGACAGCTTGACCACAGGTGCAGACTTCATATGAGATGAAGCTATGAACCCCATCCGATTGATATTGTCGATTATTCTAGTCACCGCCTGGTCCTCGGCGTCCGCAGAGACAATGAGGTTTGAAGAGGCGACAGCAATGCTTGGAACTAGCTGTGCCAAGGACATCGATTCGAACTGCCGCGGCGTCAATCCTGATCCTACTCGCCTGAAGGACTGCCTGAACCGCAATCAGGATGTGTTGTCGCCCCAGTGCAGGAATGCCTATGGCCCGGCCTTCGATGCGATCCAGAAGCGCGTGGCCGCACGCTCAGCCGTTGCCAAACTATGCGCGCGCGACGTAGCCAAATTTTGTGGCGGCGTCCAGAAGGGCGATAGCGGCAAAGCCCTGGAGTGCCTGTTGGCGGGACCGCGCGGAGTGAGCATAAATTGCAACAAGGCCATTGCTGAAGCGGGGTATCGCTGATGCGATTGCGCAAGCAGACCCGACGGCATCTTGCTCTGCTGATCGCCCTGCTGGTCGGCTCGGTCGCATCCCAATCCTCGGCGCAGACCCCGGCGGGCGGCACAGCGGCGGACTGGGTCAACAAGCTTGCCGAGCTTCAAACTGCGCCCGATTTGGATATCGCCGCGCTGCGCCAGCAGGTTGCCGACAGGGTAAAATCGAGAGCGGACGGAGTGGCCACAAAGCGGCCGCCGGTTGCCCCCCAGCTGCTCAAGCAACTCGTCGTCGAGATTCGGTTTGACGAAGACGCTGCTGTCATTCGGCCCGAATCCTATCGAACGCTTGGGCGCATCGCCGATGTGCTCACCGACCCGAAACTGCTGACATACAAATTCCTGATTGTGGCTCATACCGTTTCGGCCGGCAGACGCGAAAATAATCTGATGCTGAGTCAGAGGCGAGCCGACGTGATCCGCGAAGTGCTGGTGAACACATTCAAGATTTCGTCAAAACGCCTGCAGGCGATCGGTCTGGGCGAGGAGCAGTTGCTGGATGCGGCCCGTCCGGCAGCGGCGATCAATCAGCGGATCCAGATCGCGACGGTCGGAAGCGCGCTTGAGCCCGAACGCCCGGCTCTGGCGAAAGCCGCACCCGCGCCGCGCCCACCAACTAAGCCAACTAAAAAGCCGCGCTGAAAAGGCGGGCCGCGCTTCCGCTTTGCCTCCCTGCGAGTGTTGCCTTACCGCTTCCCGATCTTCTCCCACAGCCAGCGCGCCACCGCATCGGGCGACGATGTGCCGTCGCCGCCGGCAGCGCGCAAGTTGGCCTCGCGCATCGTGGATATGTCGATCCTGCCGAGCAGCGGTTGCAATGCCTCCCGCAATGCCTGGTCGGACGTGCGTTTAGGCGCGAGCAGGACAATCGCGTCGTAAGGGGGAATCGCGTGTTTCGAATCGTCGAGCACCACCAGATCGTATTTGGCGATCAGCCCGTCGCTGGTGTAGCCCGCGATCACGTCGACCTCGCCGGAGGCAACGGCGGCATACATGAAGTCCGGCTGCATCTGCCGCTGCGCGCGAAATGAAAGTCCATAGGCCTCTCGCAGCCCGGCCCATTCCGGCCGCGAGAAAAACTCATAATCGGCTGCCATCGACATCGTTCTCGCATGCGAGGCGAGATCGGCAATGGAGTGAATGCCGAGCGCGTCGGCGCGCTTTCGCGGCATCACCAGCGCATAGGCGTTCTCAAAGCCGAGTTCGCCCAGCAATGTGACTTTCTGTTGCGCCAGCGTCATTTTCAATTCACCGAGCAATTCTTCACGCGGCCTGATTTCGGTGCGGTGAAACTGGTTGGCCCATAGCGTGCCGGAATAATCGACATAGACGTCGATATCGTCGGAGACCAGCGCATCGAAAATCACGTTGGAGCCGAGGCCCTCGCGCGATGTCGCCGACAGTCCCGCTGCCCGCAGCCGCTGCGCGATCAGCGCCGACAACACATATTGCTCGGCAAAGGTCTTGGCGCCGACAATGTAGCTCGAAGGCGAGCGCGCCATCGATGGGACCAGCGTTGCTGCAACCAGCGCGGCAATGCCGATACCGCCGAGCGCCGCGCGCAAGCGGCTGCGGTTGCGAATCCCGTTCTCGATCAAGGCCAGCAATTGATCGACCGCGAGCGCCAGCACCGCGGCGGCGAGGCAGCCGAACAGCACGAACACCCAGTTCTGGGTCTGCAGCCCCGCAAAGATGTAATTGCCGAGGCTGGTCTGGCCGATCGGCGTGGACAGTGTCGCGGTGCCGATCACCCAGACCGCCGCGGTGCGGATGCCCGCCATCATGACCGGCAGCGCCAGCGGCAGCTCCACCATGAATAGCGACTGCCGCGGCGTCATGCCGACGCCCTGCGCGGCCTCCAGGATCGCGGCGTCGACCCCTTGCAGGCCGGTGATGGTGTTGCGCAGCACCGGCAGCATCGAATAGAGCGCCAGCGCCAGCACCGCCGGCAAAAATCCGAATGCGGAAAAGCCAAATCCGAACCAGGCCAGCGACAATGCCGCGAGCGCCAGCAGCAGCGGATAGAACAGCGCCAATAGCGCCAGGCCCGGTATCGTCTGCACGATGCTGGCAAGCCCAAGCAGCGCGCCGCGCATCACCGGCTGGTTGCGCGCCGCGATCGCCAGCGGCAGGCTGGCCAAAAGCCCGAGCGCCAGCGCGGTGACGCTGACGCGCACATGATTGCCGAGATAATCCGGCAGATGAGACAGCGCCTCGCTCCAGCGCGGATCGGAGAAAAAACTCATGCCGCGCCATCCCGCGGCAGCAGCACGTTGAGCCGCTCCGCTTGCCGCCGCGGCGTGCGCAGCAGTTCGCCGACATAAGCGTCGTCGCTATCGGAAAGTTCTGTCAGCGTGCCCTGTGCCAATAGCCGCCCGGCGCGCATCACCGCGATGCGGTCCGCGAGCAGGATGGCCTCCGTCATGTCGTGGGTGATCATGACCGTGGTCAGCCCGAGCTTGCTATGCAGGGCGCGGTAGTCATCGCCGAGCGCGTCGCGGGTGAGGGGATCGAGCGCGCCGAACGGCTCGTCCATCAAGACGATGCGCGGCCTCGCCGCCAGCGCCCGCGCGACGCCGACGCGCTGACGCTGCCCACCCGACAGCTCATGGGGAAAGCGATCGCGGTAGAGGGTGCGGTCGAGCCGCACCAGATCGAGCAGTTGATCGACCCGCGAAGCAATCTCCGCGGCCGGCGTACCCTGCAGCTTCGGCGTGATCCCGATATTGCCGGCAACGCTGATATGCGAGAACAGCCCGCCGCTCTGAAACACGTAGCCGATGCGGCGGCGCAGTTGAACGGGGTCGACCGCGCGCACGTCCTCGCCCTCGACCGTGATGCGGCCGCTGTCGGCGTCGATCAGCCGGTTCGCCAGCCGCAGCAGCGTGGTCTTGCCGGAGCCGGAGCCGCCGACGATGGCGAGGAATTCGCCCTCGGCGACCTCGATCGAGACGTCGTCCACGGCCCTGACCCGGCCGCCGTCGAAGCTCTTGCCGACATGCGCAAATGCGATCAGGGGCGGGGCGGCGGTCATGTCTTGGAATTATCACACCGCGTTCGAGCCACCAAGCCGGCGCGGCGCTTGCATGTTGCCGGGATCGGTTGAATTGTCGAAGCCGGGGCGCTAATCCATACCCCACAACAAATGATATTCGGGGAAACGCGTGGAGGCGGGTGTAACCGCAGGATCGACGGCGGTCGCACTTGACGATGCGACGGTGGCGTTTCGGCTTGCCGACGCGCGCGTCTACACCGCGGTCGAGCAGGTCCGGCTTTCGGTCGAGCATGGCGAGTTCGTCGCCATTGTCGGGCCCACCGGATGCGGAAAATCGACGCTGTTGAATGTCGCCGCCGGCCTGCTCAGACCGTCATCGGGAACGGTGCGGATTTTCGATTCGCCGCTTGCCGGCCTCAACCGCGAAGCCGGCTATCTGTTTCAGGCCGATGCGCTGTTTCCCTGGAAGACCGCGATCGACAATGTCGCCATTGGCCTGGAGGTATCGGGCTTGGCGCGTGCGCAGGCGCTGGAACGCGCGCAAGCCTGGCTCACGTCGGTGGGTCTTGCGGCGTTCGGCAACCGCTATCCGCATATGCTGTCGGGCGGGCAGCGCAAGCGCGTCGGGCTGGCCCAGGTGTTGATCCGCGATCCCAAGATCCTGTTGATGGACGAGCCGTTCGGCCCGCTCGATGCCCAGACCAGGCAGATCATGGGCAATTTGCTGCTGCAGTTGTGGAGCGCCGATCGCAAGGCGGTGCTGTTCGTCACCCACGATCTCGAGGAGGCGATCGCGCTGGCGGACCGCGTCGTGATCATGTCGGCGGGCCCTCATGCGCGCATCATCGGCGACTGGCGCGTGCCGCTTTCGCGGCCCCGCGATATCTCGGAGGTTCGCATGGAAGAGGATTTTCACGCACTGCATCGCGAAATCTGGAGCGTGCTCAAGGACGAGGTGATGAAGGGCTACGCCCAGTCGTCGCAGGCTCCGGTGGAGGCTGCGTGATGAGCCGGGGCGGCTTGCTTCTCTTTCAGCTTCTGGTCGCCCTGGTGTTTTTCGGGCTGTGGCAATTACTGGCCACGGTGCCGATCTTCGGCCACACCGTGCTGCCGCCGTTTTTCTTCTCGACGCCGGTCAATGTCTTCAACCGCATCCTCAAATGGCTGATCGAAGGCACGATCTGGCGGCATCTGCTGGTAACGCTGGTCGAATCGGTGCTGGCGTTCGTGATCGGCTCGCTGTCGGGCGCGCTGATCGGGTTCTGGTTCGCGCGCCAGCAGACTGTCGCCGCGATCTTCGATCCCTACGTCAAGATGATGAACGCGCTGCCCCGCGTGGTGCTGGCGCCGATTTTCGCGTTGTGGCTTGGGCTCGGCATCTGGTCGAAAGTCGCGCTCGGCATCACGCTGGTGTTCTTCGTGGTGTTCTTCAACGTCTATCAGGGCGTCAAGGAAGCCAGCACCACGCTGCTCGACAATGCGCGGATGCTCGGCATGAGCGAGCGGCAATTGCTGCGGCATGTCTATTGGCCGTCGGCGCTGTCGTGGATGTTTTCATCGCTGCATACTTCGGTGGGTTTTGCCGTGGTCGGCGCCGTAGTCGGCGAATATCTGGGTTCGGCGGCGGGGCTCGGCTATTTGATCCAGCAGGCCGAAGGCGTATTCGATGTCGCCGGCGTGTTTGCCGGCATGATCGTGCTGGCGATGTTCGTGGTCGCGATCGATTTGCTGGTGACCAAGGTCGAGAACCGCCTGCTGGTCTGGCGTCCGAATGCGGGTGAGGGAACGGCATAAACATGAAGCTGACGCCGACCGCGCGCTAGCGGCATCGTGCCGGGGCGGCTAATATGCCAACCAATGGAACTGAATACACGGGGACCAACGCCCATGAAAACCATCAAACTCGCCGCCGGGATCGTCGCAGCGCTGATCCTGAGCGGCGCATCCGCCCAGGCCCAGGACAAGATCGAAAAGCCTGATCTCGTGCTCGGCGTGGGCGGCAAGAGCTCGCTGTATTATCTGCCACTGACGCTGGCCGAGCGGCTCGGCTACTTCAAGGAACAGGGGCTTAACGTCACCATCACCGATTTCGGCGGCGGCTCGAAATCGCTGCAGTCGCTGATCGGCGGTTCCGCCGATGTGGTCACCGGCGCCTACGAGCACACCATCCGGATGCAGTCCAAGGGCCAGGACATCGCCGCGGTGATCGAGCTCGGCCGCTTCCCCGGCATGGTGCTCGCGGTGCGCAAGGACAAGGCGGCGCAGGTCAAGTCGTTCGGCGACCTCAAGGGCATGAAGATCGGCGTCAGCGCGCCGGGCTCCTCGACCAACTTCTTCGTCAATGCGCTGATCGCCCGCGATGGCGTCAAGCCCGATGAAGTATCGATCATCGGCGTCGGTACCGGGCTTTCCGCGGTCGCGGCGATGAAGAAGGGCGAGATCGACGCCATCGTCAATCTCGATCCCGTCATGACCAAGCTCGATCAGGACGGCGACATCGTCATCCTCGCGGACTCGCGCACCGACGAAGGCAACATGAAGCTGTTCGGCGGCAACAACCCGGCGGCGGTGGTTTATCTCAAGACCGACTTCATCAGCAAAAACCCGGTGACCGTTCAGCATCTGGTCAACGCGTTCTACAAGGCAACCAAGTGGCTCGAGAAAGCCACGCCGGAGGATATCGTCAAGACCGTTCCGGAAGAGTATTTCCTCGGCGACAAGGCGCTCTATCTCTCGGCGTTCAAGGCCTCAAAGCCGATGTATTCGACGACCGGAATCATCACCCCGCAGGGAATGCAAAACGGCCTGAACCTGCTGCTGCAGTTCGACCCCGAGATGAAGGACGCCAAGATCGATCTGAACAGGACGTTCGACGATCGCTTCGTGAAAAAAGCGGCGGCCGGCCAGATGTAGGCGGCGTCGGCCGATGCTGCCAATCGCGATTCATCGCGTCACCACCCTCGATCTGAACGTCCGTCCGCGGCCGTGGCCGTTCGCCGACGAGCGGCGCGCCGACATCGATGCGCATTTCGCGATCAAGCAGCGCGAGAAACCGAAAATCTGGAATGGGCGGATTCTGTTGGGGCGCGACCCTGACTTCACCGGGGATCGCTTCAGCGCCTGTTATTTCGATGCCGATTTCGCTGATTTCCTGGCATGGCGCGACTGGGGCTTTCCGGACAGGAGCGTGTTCAACGGCTTCGGCATGGGCGCGCTGCGCTGCTCCGACGGCGCGTTCGTGCTGGGCGAAATGGGCCATCATACGGCGAATGCCGGGCGCATCTATTTTCCCTCGGGAACGCCCGATCCCGACGACATCCGCGACGGCGCGGTCGATATAGCAGGCAGTGTCGCGCGCGAGGTCGAGGAGGAAACCGGCCTGACGTCAGCCGATTACCGCACCGCCGCGCACTGGGATTGCGTCGTCTCCGGCGCTGCGATCGCGATGATCAGGATGTTGAATGTCGATGTGACCGGCGAAGAGTTGCGCGCCAGGATCGAGGCCAATCTTGCCCGTCAAGATCAGCCCGAACTTTCCGCGATCCATCTGGTGCGCGACTCGGGCGATCTCACCGCGTCGATGCCGCGCTTTGTCACCGCCTTTATCGAGCAGCATTTCTCCCGATGATGCTGTTGCTTAAACCCGTCATTGCGAGGAGCGCAAGCGACGAAGCAATCCACCTTGACGGTGCGAAATCTGAATTGCTTCGCGGAGCTTGTCATCGGGCGCGCATTCGCGCGACCCGTTGACGCGCAATGACCGCCGGAAGGCGCGCTTCAGTCCAGCAATTTGGTGTCGTCAGGCGCCTGCGGCGGCGTCTTGATCGCGATCGTCTTGAACGGTCGGCCATCCGGCTTGGTTCCGCCGTGCGCGGTACCCTTGGGGATAATGACGAGATCGCCCGGCTTCACCTGCACTTCCTTGTCACCGAGCCAGATCGTCCCGGTGCCCTCGAGGATGTACTGCATCTCGTTGGCGTTGAGATGCATATGCTTGGGCGTGTTGCCGTCCTGCACCGCGACGGTTGCGCCGTCGGCTGAGACGAACGTCCTGGAGCGCAGCCCGGTGCCGGAAGCCAGGCCAAGCGCGTCTCCGTTCATTTCAGGCACATGAATGACCTGCGCCGTGATGTTCTCGGCGGCCAACGCAGGCCGCAACAAGTGCGTCGCACTACAACCGGCGGCAAAGGCAGTGGCGATCGATAGGCTGGCAACAATACGGTTCATGGATATCCTCCCCTTTTGCAGAGTTTTTGTATGGGGATGCTATGTCAGCAGATGATCTTTGACCAGAGGTTGCCGAGCCGCCTTCTCAGAGGTGCATGCTCCTCTATCGTGCGCTCCAGCTTGACGGTGCGAAATCCGGATTGCTTCGCGGAGCCTGTCATCGGGCGCGCATTCGCGCGACCCGTTAGCTCGCGATGACGAACTACTCTGGCGCAGGTCGCTCGCGCCATGTACCGTTTGGAAAGTTTCGACCGGGGCCCCCGACGTCATGAGCAAGAAGCCTTCGCAATATCTTGGCGATCAGCTGAGGCCCTTCATTGCGCCGTTCCGCTTCAACGGATCGGGTGATTTCCATCTCAAGTCGCACAAGACCAACGAGAAGGGCGGCCTCGACAAGGACAAGGCGGAAAAGATCCTCGAAGCCAACCGAAAACGCTTAAGCGATTTTCAGGAAAAACTTTACGCGCAGGATCGCTGGTCGGTGCTGCTGATCCTGCAGGGCATGGATGCGGCCGGCAAGGACAGTGCCATCAAGGCGATATTTGCGGGCGTCAACCCGCAGGGCTGCGAGGTCCATTCCTTCAAGCAACCGTCAGCCAACGAACTCGATCACGATTTCATGTGGCGCCACGTGGTCGCGCTGCCGCAGCGCGGCCGCATCGGCATCTTCAATCGCTCTTACTACGAGGAATGTCTGGTGCCGCGGGTGCATCGGGAAATCCTCGCCAAGGAAAAGCTTCCCTCGAAACTGGTGACCAAGAACATCTGGCGCGAGCGGTTCGGGGACATTTCCACGTTCGAGCGCTACCTTTCGCGCAATGGCACCGTGATCCTGAAATTCTTCCTCAACATCTCGAAACAGGAGCAGCGCGAGCGGTTTCTCGACCGGCTGGAGGAGCCTGCGAAGAACTGGAAATTTTCGATGGCCGACATCGCCGAGCGCGCGCTGTGGCCCAGGTACATGGCCGCCTATCAGGACCTGGTCAGGCACACTTCGACGGCGCTGGCGCCATGGTACGTGGTGCCCGCCGATCACAAATGGTTCGCGCGGGTGGTGATCGGCTCGGCGATCGTCAGCACGTTAGAGACGCTGAACTTGCGGTTTCCGCGCACCGACAAGGCATCGTTGCAGGAGTTCAACCGGGTGCGCGAGGCGCTGCTGGCGGAGGGCAAGGGTGTAAAGAAAAAGGCCAAGGCTGCGGCGAAGAAGGCCTCGCGTTCAAAGTCGGCGAACTGACGATGGTCGTCATGCCCCGCGAAAGCAGCTTGCTGGCCGTCTTCCATCGGCATCGGGCGGTAGGGTTCCGGCCGGCGGCTCGGGAAGGCGAAAGCGGGTATCCAGTACGCCGCGGCCCCGCGGATCAATCATCGGCGCTCTGGAATACTGGATCGCCCGCTTTCGCGGGCGACGACATCGGTCGAAGCGCGGGTAGCTCAATCGCGTAAGGCCGCGCTCCGTGACCACGCGCTGCTCTGCCGGCGCGGCTAGTATGTATTGCGAGACCCACATGTCGCGGTGGGGTAACCCAAATTTGGGAGTATCCTCCCCCTGCAAATCGTCAAAACCGCCCTCTGCCGGGGCATACCTTCGTGTCTTCCTCCGAAGGAACCAATCCGGGCCATCACGGCTTATCGCGCATATTTCAAAGACCGGGAGACTGCTATGAAAATCGCGAAGGTCATTTTGGCTGCTGGCACCGCGGCCCTCACCATTATCGGCTCGGCGACTTTGGCCCAAGAAGCGCTTACGGGAACACTTACCAAGGTTGACCGGATCAATCGCACCGTCGCGATTCAACCGTCGCAAAGCGGTACAACCGGAGCGAATACCGGCGCCGCCGAAGAGTTCAAAGCACAAGACGGCTTGTCGTTAGAGACATTGCATGCTGGCGACAAGGTCACCTTTTCCGTTACGGAAACGGGCGGGATCAAGACGATCACGAAACTTCAAAAACCGTAAATTTTCAGGTGCCGCACCTGGCTATCGAAATTACCGCATCGGCCCGAGGATCAGGCGTCTGTGTCGCGCGGCATGATCTTGACCGTCGGCAGCCAGAAACAGACATGAACTGCGGCATAGCAACAGCCTGCGCTGCTGGAATAGCGAAGCCCAGACGCGACAAAATCGACGCGAATGACCCCAAGGTGGACATCAGCCAACATTTCATATTTCGGTCGCGAAGCTTGTTTCAGCCCTACCAAAGCGCTCATCCGAGCGGATACTATGACGCATCTTTAGGGCGCGGGTATGAGAGAGCGACAATTTCTCTGCGTTCTGGGTGGTGCGGCGGCGTCATGGCCTACGGTGGCGGGAGCGAAGCATCCGCTCAAGATCATCGGCTTCCTCGGCGCAGGAGAAGCGTACGCGTGGATTCCGATGGTGGCGAGTTTCGAGCAGCGCCTGACCCAATCTCGTTCGCAGTCGCTCTTGCTACGTCGGGGATCAACGGAGAAACACTATGGATGAGAACGATCGCTTGGATTCGATGGCGCGATGGATGTGGGATGCAAGACAACGGCGCCAAACGTTTTGCAACCTGCCCGACGAGTTGCGGCCCACATCCATTGCCGAGGCCTACGCAGCGCAAGAGGTCTATTATCGGCTGGCGGAGCCAGTATATGGCCCCGTTGCCGGCGCCAAGATTGCCACCACGACCAAGGTGATGCAGAAGTTGATGGGCATCACGCACCCATGCGGCGGAGCGATCTTTGCGCGAACGATCCGTACGTCACCAGCGAGGCTGCGGACTGCGGATTTTGTTAATCTGCGTGTCGAAAGCGAGATTGCGCTGAAACTCGGCGCTGATTTGCCCGCACTCGGTGCACCTTGGACGCGCGACGCTGTTGTGCCAGCTGTCGCGAGTGCGATGCCTGCATTCGAACTAATCGAGGACCGGCACGCGGACTACAACACTACCGATGCTTCCTCGCTGATCGTCGAGAATTGCTGGAATGGCGGAGTAGTCCTGGGTAACCCCCAAGCCGTTCAGGTCGGAGACCTTGTCGGCGTCGCCGGTCGGCTCAGCATTAGTGGCAAAACAGTTGGCGAGGGCAACGCAGAGGATCCCTACGCGACGCTTGCTTGGGTCGCTAATCATCTCGGCGAGCGTGGTCGTGATTTAAAAGCTGGCATGGTGGTAATCACCGGCAGCGTCATTCCAACGGTTTCGATCGCGAGCGGGGACCGCGCGCGCTGTTCACGGTTGATGGATTGGGCGAAGTCGCCATGGAAG
>VAZH01000384.1 GCA_005884465.1 Alphaproteobacteria bacterium
CGCTGGCACATGACGCTGTCCCAGTTCCTGCGCGACTATCTCTATATCCCGCTCGGCGGTAATCGGCATGGCCGGACCTTGCGTTACGTCAACCTGATGATCACGACGCTGCTCGGCGGCTTGTGGCATGGCGCGGCCTGGACATTTTTCGCCTGGGGCGCACTGCATGGCGTGTATCTTTGCATCAATCACGCCTGGAACAATTATGGCCCCGCGGTTGCGCCGCGCTTTGCGCGCCTGATAAATCTTGCCGCATTCATTTTGACGTTCTTGTCGGTCGTCGTCGCATGGGTGTTTTTTCGCGCCGACAGCCTGTCTTCCGCACTCTATGTGCTGTCGAAGATGGCCGATCCCACGCAGGTCGCATTCGGCCGCGGTGAAATGGCCTACGCGCTGTTCATCATGATCTATGCCGCGATCGCGTGGTTTGCTCCGAATACGCAAACCATCATGGGTTACGATCACAAGAACCGAACCGTAGGCCAGGGGCTCAGCGCGTGGCAGAAGCGCCCGGCATTCCTCTATGCGACCGCCGCGGTGCTGGCTTTCGGGATTCTCGGAATCCAGCAGCACAGCGAATTCATCTATTTCAGGTTCTAGAGCATGATCCGGGAAAGTGGGAACGGGTTTTCCGAAAGGATCATCTCATGAACACCGCGCGCAACAATCTGCTCCGGTTTCTCTGCGCGAGCGGGCTCATCATCGTGATGGCGGCCGCGCTCAATTTCTTTGTCGATCCGCTGCAGCTTTTCAGGCCGGCACGCTTGTTTGCCGCGATGTATTCGCCGGATAGTCGCATGCAGGACGCCGGGTTGATCCGCAGCCAGGATTTCGACACGGTGTTCATGGGTACCTCGCTCGCGGTTCACTACCGGCAGAGCGATATCGACAGGCTGCTCGGCGTTCGCTCGGTGAAGCTGGCGATGACCGGCTCGAATTCCCGTGAACAGAGCTTTGTGCTTGCCGCGGCGCTGGAGCGCCGCCCCAGGCGGGTAATCTGGCAGATGGACGACTGGATCTTTCGCGATGCGCCGGACATCGATCATGATATCTATCTTCCGGCCGATCTCTATCGGCGCAATGCAAAGGGCATCGCGGAATATCTTTTCAGCGGCGCCATGGCGCGCGAGTCGCTGTGGATAGTGGCGCGGTCGATTCCGCCGCTCGAGCCGCTGGTGGCGCGGCTGACCACCGGCATGCTGTTCAAATTTCCGATTCCCCGCCTCGATGACATCAATACGCTTCGGCCCGATTTTGATGTGGCGGGATTCTACAACGCAAAAAAGGCGCTCGCCGCGTTCACGCGAATCACGGACCCGGTGCGCAGCATCTATCTGACGGAGGGCTACGATTACGACGTCATGGTTAGCGGGTTCGAACATGACGCGATCAGCCTGATCGAGAAGAATCCGGACGTGAAGTTCGACATCTACTTTTCGCCCTATTCAATCCTGCAATTCGTGGCGATGAGGGACGCTTCGCCGGCGACGCTGAAGGCGGTTTATGATTTCTCCGCCTATGCGCTTCCGCGATTGACGCAGTTTCCGAATGTCACGCTTCATGATTTTCGCGTGGCCAGCGAGATAACCCACGATCTGAACAATTACGGCGACGTCCTTCATCATTCGCCCGCGATCGACCTGAAGGTGCTTTCGCTGCTGGCGGAGGGAAAATATGCCGTTGACCGCGCAGCGCCCACGGCCTCGCTCGACCGGCTCAAGGCCCAGGTCGAGGCGTATCGGGTTGGTGGTGTGGAGCAGTAGCCAGGCGACCTCATCCTGAGGAGCGGCGTCTTCGCCGCGTCTCGAAGGATGAGAGGCATCGTGGCCTCGTGGTTCGAGACGGCGCAAGAGCGCCTCCTCACCATGAGGAATTACTCCGAGCAAAATCAGCCATTCCGCAATCGCGCGCCGGCACTGGCGCCGAACACCGGAATCTGGTTGACGGCGAGCACTACCGCGAAGGTGATGACCAGCATGGCGATGCCCAGAACCGAAATCGCGGCGAGATCGCCGCTTTCGTTGAGGTCGTAAATCAGCACGCTGAGCACCTTGGTCTGCGACGTGAACAAGATGATGGCGGCGGAAAGCTCACGCATCACGCCGATAAAGATGAAACACCAGGTCGCGATCACGCCGGTTCGCAACAGCGGCGCGGTGATCTGGCGCAGCGATTGCAGCCGCGTGGCGCCGAGAATGCGGCTGGCGTCCTCGAGTTCGGGATGGATGGTGGCGAACGCCGCCTGCAATTGCTGATAGGCCGACGGCAGATTGATGGTCAGGAACGCGACCAGCAGGATCCACAGCGTGCCGTACAGCACGAACGGCGGCCGTGTGTAGCTGAGGAACAGGCCGACGCCGAGCACGATCCCGGGAACGGCAACCGGCGCAGTGGCGAGAAAACCGAGCGCGCGCGAGCCCGCGATCACGCGGCGGGTCGTGACATAGGCGATGACGAGCGCCAGCATGGTGCCGATGGTCGCGGTCGCGGCGCCGAGAATCACGGTGTTCTTCAGCGCGAGCTGGGTCGACGACAATTCGGTGAACACGAACACGATGTTGTGCAGCGTAAACGTTGCTGGCGTCACCAGCGTCGTCGCGTTCGGCGAGAACGCGGCGTTGAACAGCGCGAAATACGGCAGGAAAACAGGATTGAGCAGCACCACGAGACAGAACGCCAGCGCCGCCCAGCGCCATCTCTTCATCTCGACCTGGCGCGGCGCGCCGTACTTGCCGCCCAGCACCGAATAGCCGCGGCGGCCGAGAATGAATTTCTGCGCCTGCAGCAGCACGATCGTCAGCAGTAATAGCGGCACCGCGGCGGCGGCGGCGAGTTCAAGCTTTGGCGGATACTGGAACAGGCTCCAGATTTTCGTGGTCATGGTATGGAAGCCGGCGGGCAGCGCCAGGATCGCCGGCGAGCCGAACAGGGTCATCGCCTGCAGAAACGCGATCAACGCGCCGGCGACCAGGGCAGGTAGCGCTAAGGGAATGGTAACGCGCCGCGCCGTGGTCCAGGCCTTGCCGCCGAGGATCGCGGAAGCATCCTCGAGTTCGCCGGGCATGTTGTCGAGTGCGTTCGCAACCAGCACGAACACAAACGGGAACGTGTAGCAGGAGATGACAAAAATGATTCCGGTCATCGAATAGATGTTGAACAGGTGCTCCCCGGCATCCGCGCCGGTGGCAAAACGATAAAGCTGGTTGAGCAATCCGCTGTTCGGCGCCGCCAGCAATTCCCAGGCGACGGCGCCGAGAAACGGCGGCGTCACGAACGAGGCCGTGACCAGCGCGCGGATGAATTGCCGCCCGGGCATATCGGTGCGCGACACCAGCCATCCCATCGGCGCCGCGACAACGCAGCAGATTGCCGCCGATGTGGTGGCGATGATGGCGGTGGTCATTAGCGGATCGAGGAAATCCGGATCGGTGAACAGCGTGACAAAATTCTGCAGCGTGAGGTGACGGGCCTTGTCGGTGACGCTAAAGACCGCAAGCCACGACAGCGGCAACACGATCAGCACCACCAGGCAGGCCGCGAACAGCCACAACACCGGCCTGGTCCAGTCGATTTTTGCCTTGGTGGCGCCGATGCTGGTGGTGATGGTCATGTTGTTTTCAATCTAGAAAATTCTTCGTCATTCCGGGGCGTGCGAAGCACGAACCCGGAATCCATAACCACGATCGGGAGTATAGATTCCGGGCCTGCGCCTCAGGTCGGCAATTGCCGACCGAAGGCGCATCCCGGAATGACAGTGGAGAGGGATGCTATGCTGAGCCAACGTCACACCCGAAACAGCCGCGCGTAGCGGCTCTTGATCTCTTCCGCCATTTTCTCCACCCCGGCGGGATCTTCCTGCATCAGCTTGATGTCGGAGATCTTGCGGCGGCCCGGCTTGGATTGCACCTGCGCATGAACC
>VAZH01000385.1 GCA_005884465.1 Alphaproteobacteria bacterium
AGGTGTAGACCTTTTCCGACAGCGGAATGCGCTCGCGGGCGACGTCGATCCATTCGCCGTGGGCTTGGGCTGCCAAAAGTTTTTCGCATTCGATCGGGGTATGCGAGACGACTTTCAGCAATTGCTTGTGTGACCACACGTCGTTCTCATGCGGCGCCACGTTGAGATCGCCGACCAGGACATGGCGATCCTCGCCGCGCGGATGCAAGGGCTCGCACGCCTTCATCTCGTCGAGGAATTGCAGCTTGTGCTCGAATTTCGGATTGAGCGCGGGATCGGGAATGTCGCCGCCGGCCGGAACGTAGAAATTATGCAGCACCAGCGGCTTCGATAGCTGCGCCTTTTCGCCGAACGCAACCGAGATGTGACGCGAATCGATCTTGTCGCAGAAGGTACGGATGTCGGTGGTCTCGAACGGCAATTTCGAGATGATGGCGACGCCATGATAGCCCTTCTGCCCGTTCAGCGCGACGTGCTCATAGCCGAGGCGCCGGAGACGCTTGAGCGGAAATGCATCATCGATGCATTTGGTTTCCTGCAGGCACAGAACGTCCGGCCTCACCGATTTCAGGAATTTGGCGACGAGATCGATGCGCAGGCGCACCGAATTGATATTCCAGGTTGTCAGGGAGAGACGCATGGGGACCGGCAATGCAAGCTACGTGCGGCTGATGACGCACGTCTCCACTCCGCAAGCAAGAAGGATTTTTAGCCCGGCGGTACCCAGTAATTGGTGAAGTCGATCTTGAACAGGCCGGGATCGACTTTCCTGGAGGAATCCAGATTGTAGACGGCGACTGTGGTGTCATAGCCCTGCGGGTCGGTCACGGTCCACTGCTTGAGCTGGCCGTCCTTGGCGCCGACCATCAGCATCAAGCGGCTGGTGCCGATCAGCGCCTGCTTCTCCTCGATGGTGACGCTGATGAAGACATCATCGGCCGTCACGTTCACGACATTGGTGTCTTTGAGGAGATCGATGCGGTCCGACAGCAGAAACCGCAGTGGCGTCTGCGACAACGGATAGATGTCCTGGGTCGCAAGCTTGCGGTCGCGCACCGCCAGTGACGATCCATCGGCGATAATCGCGATCGGACTTGGATCATCATATTCGAAACGCACCTTGCCGGGCTTCTGGATGTAGAAATCGCCCTTGGTCTTGCTGCCGTCGGGTCCGACCTGGACGAAATTTCCGACCAGCGTCTGCAGCGAGGACAGATAGGAACTCACCCTGGCCGCTTGCGCCTTTTGATTGGCGTCGAAGGTCGCAAAAATATTGGCGGGGAGATTGCGGCGCGGATCGGGGATCACCGGGTTAGGCGGTAACGCCGCAGGGGTTGCCCCGGTCGTCATCGGGCCTCTCTGCGGGTCCGACGCGCTCAACTGGAGGCCGCCGCGCCCTTTAGGGGCAGGCTTTGGAATCGGAACGGTCTGTGCAGGAACGGTTGGTGCAGGAACCGGCTGCGCCGAAGACGATGTCGCGGCAGATAGCGTGACGACGCCGGTCAGGGAAGCCCCAATCAATAACGTCAATCCCGCGCGCATGCCCAGCGCGACCTGTTCTGCGATTCTAAGTGTTAGATTTCTATGCAACGCGTTGCCCTACCCGGCTTTCGGCCATTTTACCGTGCTTTCGACCAAAGGAGATATGGTTTTTCCGTGAAAATATAATGCCAATCCCAGCGGTCCTTTGGTCCGCTTGATGCTTCTCAAAAGCGGCTTTCTTCTTCTTCGACCAGGATCTCTCGTTTGCCGGCGTGATTGGCCTGTCCGACGATGCCCTCGAGCTCCATTCGCTCCATCAGCGACGCGGCGCGGTTATATCCGATCTGCAGCCGGCGCTGAATGTAGCTGGTGGAAGCCTTGCGGTCGCGCTTGACGATCGCTACCGCCTGCGCGAACAGGTCGCCGCCGCCATCGCCGCCCATGCCGGTGGAATCGAACACCGCGCCATCTTCATCGGTTGGTTGCTCGGCGGTGACCGCTTCGAGATATTCCGGCGTGCCTTGTGACTTGAGATGGCGCACCACCTTTTCGACCTCTTCATCCGAGACGAAGGGTCCGTGCACGCGGCTGATGCGTCCGCCGCCGGCCATATAGAGCATGTCGCCCTGTCCGAGCAGTTGCTCGGCGCCCATTTCGCCCAAAATGGTGCGGCTGTCGATTTTCGAAGTGACCTGAAACGAGATGCGGGTTGGAAAATTCGCCTTGATGGTGCCGGTGATGACGTCGACGGACGGTCGTTGCGTGGCGAGGATCACATGCAGGCCGGCAGCGCGCGCCATTTGCGCCAGCCGCTGCACCGCGCCTTCGATATCCTTGCCGGCGACCATCATCAGATCGGCCATTTCATCGACGATGATCACGATGAAGGGCAGCGGCTCGAGGTCGAGCTTCTCTTCCTCGTAGATCGCCTTGCCGGTTTCCTTGTCGAAGCCGGTATGCACCGTTCGCGTCAGCTCCTCGCCCTTGGCCCTGGCTTCCACCAGACGCGCATTGTAGCCGTCGATGTTGCGGACGCCGAGCTTGGACATTTTCTTGTAGCGCTCTTCCATCTCGCGCACCGCCCATTTCAGCGCGACCACGGCCTTCTTCGGATCAGTCACGACCGGCGTCAGCAGATGCGGAATGCCGTCATAGACCGAGAGTTCGAGCATTTTCGGATCGACCATGATCAGTCGGCATTGATCCGGACGCAGCCGATACAGCAGGCTCAGGATCATGGTGTTGATGGCGACCGATTTGCCCGAGCCGGTGGTGCCGGCGATCAACAAATGCGGCATGCGCGCGAGATCGACGATGATGGATTCGCCGCCGATATTCTTGCCGAGACAAAGCGGAAGCTTTGCGACCGATTCATTGCCGTCCCTGACCGCCAGCAACTCGCGCAGGTAGACCTTTTCGCGATGCGGGTTCGGCAATTCGATGCCGATGGCGTTGCGGCCGGGAACAACGGCGACGCGCGCCGAGAGCGCGCTCATCGAACGCGCGATGTCGTCGGCCAGCCCGATGACGCGTGACGATTTGATGCCGGGCGCGGGCTCCAGCTCGTACAGCGTCACCACCGGGCCGGGGTGTGCCTTGACGATTTCACCGCGGACGCCGAAATCGCCGAGCACGCCTTCCAGCGCGCGTGAATTGGAATCCAGTTCCGACCTGCTCAGCGGCTGGCGGTCCGAAGCCTTCGACAGGCTCAGCACGGAAATCGGCGGCAAATCGAATTTTTCCGATGATCTGCGCGACGGCGCGCGGGCCGCAGGTTTCTTGCGCGGGGCGTGCGCCGCCGGAATTTCATCCTCTTCGTCTTCGCCGTCAAAATCTTCTTCCGCCCGAAAGTCCACAGACACCCGGCCACCGAGATTTGGCTCCTGACGCTCCAACGAAAACGAGCGTGGCGGCGGCGCGCTCGCAACCAGCGAGCTATAGGCCAGGGCCAGCATCCGCCACAGTCGCGCCTTCGCGCTCATCGCGGCGTGAAATGCCCATCCCAGCGAGACCGAGCCGCCGTCATCCTCTTCGGTGAACGGTGCGTCGTCATCTTCGACCGTCGCCAGTTCGTCTTCCTGGGGGCACGAACCCATGCCGCTTGCAAACAGAAATGTCGCGATGCCGGCGGCGAGAAGCACGATCCCGAGCACCAGGCGATAGATGATGCCGGGCGGGCCGAACACCACGGCGGGCGCGCGCACCAGCGCGTCGCCGACGACGCCGCCAAGTCCGGTCGGCAACGGCCACGCCCCGCCATGCGGCCAGCAGCTGGCAAAACCCGCCGATATCACGGTGCAGAGAATCCAGCAGCCGATCCGCAGCGCTTCGCGG
>VAZH01000386.1 GCA_005884465.1 Alphaproteobacteria bacterium
CAGCAACAGCAACAATAACGAGCGTAGAGGGAATCCAATTGATGGCTGCCAAGGGTTTTGCGTCCACCTCGGACATGGCCGAGAAGAAAGTCACCTTCTCCGAGATCGGCACCGATCTCTATGCCTTCACCGCCGAAGGCGATCCCAATTCCGCTGTGATCGTCGGCGACGACGGCTGCCTCGTGTTCGACGCCCAGGCGACGCCGGCGATGGCGAATAAAGTGATCGAGCGGGTGCGCACTGTTACCGACAAGCCGATCAAATATGTGGTGCTGTCGCATTACCATGCGGTGCGCGTGCTCGGCGCGTCGGCCTACAGGGCGCAAGGCATCATCGCATCGCAGGAAACCTACCGGCTGATCGAGGAGCGCGGCCAGCAGGACTGGGATTCGGAATACGGCCGCTTTCCGCGCCTGTTCCAGGATGCCGAGAGCATCCCGGGCCTGACCTGGCCGACGCTGACCTTCGAAGGCGAAATATCGATCTACCTCGGAAAGCGCGAGGTGCAGCTGATGCAGCTGGGCGCGGGACATACCTCCGGCGATATCGTGGCATGGGTGCCGGATGCGGAAGTGATGTTTTCCGGCGACCTGATCGAATACCATTCGGCCTGCTATTGCGGCGACGCGCATTTGCGCGAATGGCCGGCGACGCTGAACGAAATTCGCGCCTTCAATCCCAAGGCGATCGCGCCGGGGCGCGGCGATGCCCTCAAAGGTCTTGCAACAGGACGCGAAGCCATCGCGATGACGCGCGATTTTGTCACCACGCTCTATGGCGCGGCGGAATCAGCCGTCGCCAAAGGCCGTAACCTCAAGGAGACAATGGCGGCAACGCGCGAGGTGATGGACCCGAAGTTTTCAAGTTTTGCGATCTACGAGCATTGCCTGCCGTTCAACGTCTCGCGCGCGTTCGATGAAGCCTCAGGGATCGACGACCCCGTGATCTGGACCGCCGAACGCGACCTTGAAATGTGGGCTGCCTTGCAAGGAGGATGACCATGAATATCACCACTTCTCCCGACGCCGTCAGCCGGAGTTCCGTCAATATCACGCCGGGCTATATGTCCGGCTTCGGCAACAGCTTTGAGACCGAGGCGTTGCCCGGCGCGCTGCCGATGGGGCGCAATTCGCCGCAGCGCTGCGCCTATGGGCTCTACGCCGAACAGTTGTCGGGCTCGCCGTTCACCGCGCCGCGCGGCAGCAATGAACGTTCATGGCTGTACCGGATCAGGCCGTCGGTGAAACATTCCGGGCGTTTTGCCAAGGTCGACGCCGGGCTGTGGCGCAGCGCGCCGTGTCGCGAAGTCGACTGGGCGATCGCGCAGTTGCGCTGGGATCCGGCGCCGATCCCGAAGCAGGAGATGACGTTCCTGCAGGGCGTGCAGACCATGACCACGGCGGGAGACGTCAACACCCAGGCCGGCATGGCCGCGCACATCTTCCTCATCACCAAATCGATGGTCGATCAGCATTTCTACAATGCCGATGGCGAGATGCTGTTCGTGCCACAGCAGGGCAATCTGCGCTTCGTCACCGAGTTCGGCCGGATCGATGCCGAGCCCGGCGAGATCGTGGTGATTCCGCGCGGCGTGAAATTCCGCGTCGAGATTCCGTCGGGCCCCGCGCGCGGCTACATCTGCGAAAACTACGGCGGCGCCTTCACGCTGCCGGAGCGCGGGCCGATCGGCGCCAATTGCCTTGCCAATGCGCGCGACTTCCTGACCCCGGTCGCGGCCTATGAAGACAAGGACACGCCGACCGAATTGTTCGTGAAGTGGGGCGGACAGCTGTTCGCGACCAAACTGCCGCATTCGCCTGTTGATGTGGTGGCATGGCACGGCAATTACGCGCCGTATAAATACGATCTCCGCACGTTCTCGCCGGTCGGCGCGATCGGTTTCGATCACCCCGATCCATCGATCTTCACCGTGCTGACGTCGCCGTCGGAAACCGCCGGCACCGCGAATATCGACCTTGTCATTTTCCCGGAGCGCTGGGCGGTGGCGGAAAACACCTTCCGTCCGCCGTGGTACCACATGAACATCATGTCGGAGTTCATGGGCCTGATCTACGGCGTCTACGATGCGAAGCCGCAAGGGTTCACGCCCGGCGGCATCAGCCTGCACAATTGCATGCTGCCGCATGGCCCGGACCGCGAGGCCTTCGATCACGCCAGCAATTCGGAACTGAAGCCGGTCAAGCTGACCGGCACCATGGCGTTCATGTTCGAGACCCGATATCCGCAGCACGTCACCGCACATGCGGTCAACTCCCAGACGCTGCAGGACGACTACGCCGATTGCTGGAAGGGACTGGAAAAGCGGTTCGATCCGAACCGGCGGTGAATTAGTTAGTAACGCGCGCCAACGCGCTCTTTGACGTCATTCCGGGTTCGATGCGTCGCATCGCCCCGGAATGACCGACAGGCAGTTCAGCGATCCTCTGGCGGAATATCCCGAATACGCGCCGAAAGCTCGGCGATATCGTCGAGACTGTAGGACAGATGCACCCGCTTGTCCGACGGCGGCCGCTTCGCCACCGATAGTCCAGGCCGCCACTCCTTGGCCGGCCGGATTGGCCGCGGGACAAAACCACCGCCGCAGTTCGGGCAGACGTTTTGAAGCCTGTTCTCGGTGCAGTCCGCACAGAACGTGCACTCGTAAGAGCAGATGCGCGCTTCGATCGAGTTCGGCGGCAGGTCCTTGTCGCAATATTCGCAGTTCGGCCGGAGCTGCAGCGCCATCGTGGTCTCATGCGTTAGAGCCAGAGTCTAAACAAATTTCGTCTTGTTGGGTGCCGCACGCTCGGTGCCACCTCTCCCCTTGTGGGAGGGGTTACGGCCTAACGATAGACCTGAACCCTTCACCCCAACCCTCAAGGGGAGAGGGAGCGCACCGCCGTTGCCGAGACATGGGCAAATTCAATCACGCTGGAGTCTGGGCCGATCATCGCAAATTGAACCGCGCTTTCGAATGACGAATCTCCCTCGATTTCGGCCATAGCAGCTAGCGCGCCAACTCCTTCAGCGGCAGCCGCGAGCTCTCCTTCAACCGATCCAGCACGATCGACGAACGCACATGCGCCACGCTCTGGTGCGGCATCAGCACGTTGTTGACGATATCGGACAGGCTTTTCAGGTCGCGCAACACCGCCTTCAACAGGTAATCGGCATCGCCGGTCAGCGAATAGGCTTCCTGGATATCGTCGACCCGATTGACCAGCGCGCGAAACCGCTTTGCGTTGTCGGGCGAATGGGTCGCCAACGTGATGTGAATGAAGGCAATGACATTGAAGCCGAGCGCTTCGCTGGCGAGGTCGGCGTGATAGCCCGATATCACCTTCTCTTCTTCAAGGCGCATGCGACGCCGCGAGCATTGCGAGGCCGATAGGCCGACGAGATCGGCCAATTGCTGGTTGGTCAGGCGGCCATCATCCTGTAGCGCGCTCAATACTTTGAGATCGAAGCCGTCAACGGCAATCATGCGTAAAATGCCTCTAATGTGCACAAATCGTGCATAATATAACAGTAATGTCCGCCATTTGCATACACATTGCGGGATCGGCGACGGAATATTCACGGAGCAAGAATCAGGGAGATCAGCCATGGGTCCATTTCCGCACGACGCGCCGCCGGCGACCGTTAGCGCCGACAATCCGATGGGCACCGACGGCTTTGAGTTCGTCGAATACGCCCATCCCAATCCCGAAGCGCTGCACGCGCTGTTCAAGCTGATGGGCTATGTGCCGGTGGCGCGCCACCGCACCAAGAAAATCACGGTCTATCGCCAGGGCGATATCAACTATCTCGTCAACGAACAACCCGGCACCCACGGTTTCGGCTTCGTTGCCGGGCACGGGCCGTGTGCGCCGTCGATGGCGTTCCGGGTGGTCGATGCGAAGCAGGCCTATGCGCGCGCGCTGGCGCTGGGTGCGGAGCCTGCCGATATTCCTGCCCGCGATCAAGGGTATCGGCGGCAGCCTGTTGTATTTCGTTGATTGCTACGGCGCCAAGGGTTCGGCCTATGACGCCGAGTTCGAGTGGCTGGCTGAGAAAAATCCACAGCCGGAGGGCGCGGGATTATTTTATCTCGATCACCTCACCCATAACGTCCATCGCGGCCGCATGAACGTCTGGACCGGCTTCTATGAAAGACTGTTCAACTTCCGGCAGATTCGCTTTTTCGATATCGAGGGCCGCGCCTCCGGCCTGTTCTCGCGGGCGCTAACCAGCCCCGACGGCAAGATCCGGATTCCGATCAACGAGGACGCCGGCCACTCCGGCCAGATCGAGGAATATCTCAGCGTGTATCGCGGCGAGGGCATCCAGCACATCGCCTGCGGCGCCAAGGATATCTACAAGACTGTCGAGACATTGCGTGACGCCGGCCTGCCGTTCATGCCGCCGCCGCCCGACACCTATTTCGAAAAGATCGATACGCGGCTGCCGGAGCATGGCGAGGACGTCGCGCGGCTGCAACGCAACGGTATTCTGATCGACGGCGAAGGCGTGGTCGACGGCGGCCACACCAAGGTGCTCTTACAGATTTTCTCCGCGAACGCGATCGGGCCGATCTTCTTTGAGTTCATCCAGCGCAAGGGCGACGACGGCTTTGGCGAAGGCAATTTCAAGGCGCTGTTCGAATCGATCGAGGAAGACCAGATTCGCCGGGGCGTGCTGAAGGTGGACAACGCGGCGTAGGTAATTTGTCAAAAAGCCCCGTCGTCCCGGCCAAGCCAACGGGTCGGCGCAAAGCGCCGCCCGATGACAGGCTCCGCGCGAGCCGGGACCTATAACCACAAATGTCCGTGTTGCGCGAAGCTGGGGCCGCAATCTCTTCTAAACCTAACATTGGTGGCTATGGGTCCCGGCGTTCGCCGGGACGACGAAAAAGGAGTTTACTACCTTTCCTGCCACTCGCTCGTCAGGCTTGCAATATCCGTCGTCACCGCCTCGCGGATCGCTGACGGCGTGCGGGAAAAACGCGGCGCCGGCGCGGGCTGGGTGACGCCGTGGCGGCTGACGAAAATCTTTCGCGCCGCCATGTGCGGATGCTCGGGCGCTTCGCTCATGGTCAGGACCGGCGCGAAGCAGACGTCAGTGCCTTCCATGATCTTGCACCACTGCTCGCGGGTTTTGGTCTTGAATACCTCGACCAGTTTTTGCCTGAGCGAAGGCCATGCCTTGCGATCCATCTGCGCGTCGAACTCGGCGCCGGAAAGCCCGGCGTGCTGGCGCAGCAAGGCATAAAACTGCGGCTCGATCGAACCGATCGAAATGAAGTTGCCGCAGGCGCATTCAAAGACGCCGTAGAAATGCGCGCCGCCGTCGAGGAAATTGCTCTCGCGCGCTTCGGTCCATCGGCCCGCGGCGGCCATGTCGAAGAACATCGACATCAGCGACGCGGCGCCGTCGCACATCGCGGCATCCACCACCTGTCCCTTGCCTGAGTTTTTTGCTTCCAGGAGAGCGGCGAGCACGCCCACCACGACGTAGAGCGCGCCGCCGCCGAAGTCGCCGACCAGGTTGAGCGGCGGCACCGGCCTATCTTTTGTGCCGATCGCGGCCAGTGCGCCCGTGACCGAAATGTAGTTGATGTCGTGCCCCGCAGCCTGCGCCAGCGGGCCTTGCTGACCCCAGCCGGTCATGCGGCCGTAGACCAGCCGCGGATT
>VAZH01000387.1 GCA_005884465.1 Alphaproteobacteria bacterium
GGCTCTCAGGATGAGGTCGGAGGCGGCTTGGCATGCACGCCCATGATGGGCTAGCGTCATCAGAGAATTCGCGAAAATTCAAACAAAGTACGAGCAGGCCCAAAGCGCTGCCGCCGGGAGTGGACAACCATGAAGTCACCGATCTGCGATATGCTGGGAATAGAATTTCCGCTGCTGGCTTTCAGCCATTGCCGCGACGTGGTGGCGGCCGTGAGCCGCGCCGGCGGTTTCGGCGTGCTCGGCGCCACCTCGCATACGCCTGAAACCATCGAGCAGGAACTGAAATGGATCGACGATCATGTCGACGGCAAGCCCTATGGGCTCGACGTGCTGATCCCGGAAAACATTTCGACCGCTGGCGAGAAGGACGTCACCTGGAAAAGCCTGGAGGCGCGGATTTCCAATGAACATCGCGCCTTCACCCGAAACCTGCTGAAGAAATACGGCATCGAGCTGACGACGACCAACGTCGCCGACAACCAGCCGCAGCCATTCGATGCGCAATGCGCCCTGGAAGTGCTCGATGCATCGTTCCGGCATCCGATCCGGTTGATTGCCAACGCGCTGGGCGTGCCGCCGAAGGCGATGATCGATATGGGCAAAAAGCACGGCGTGCCGGTCGCGGCTTTGGTCGGCGCCAAGGAGCATGCGCTGCGTCAGGTCGCGGCCGGCGTCGATATCCTGGTGGTCCAGGGCACCGAGGCCGGCGGCCATTGCGGCGAGGTCTCGACCATGGTGCTGGTGCCGGAGGTGATCAAGGCGATCAAAAAGGTCCGGGACGTGCCGGTGCTGGCCGCGGGCGGCATCATGACCGGGCGGCAGATGGCGGCGTGCATGGCGATGGGCGCCGCCGGCGTGTGGACCGGTTCGGTGTGGCTGGCCACGGTCGAATCCGAGACCACGGAAATCTTCCGCGAGAAGATGATCGCGGCCTCCTCGCGCGACGCCGTCCGCTCAAAGGGCCGCACCGGAAAACCGGCGCGGCAATTGCGTTCGGTCTGGACCGATGCATGGGATCGCGGACCCGACAGCCCCGGCGCGCTGCCGATGCCGCTGCAGAGCATCATCAGCCGCGACGCCTTCAATTCGATCGATCGCGCCGCGGCCGCCGGCAATGCGCAGGCGCGCGATCTCGTCAGCTATTTCGTCGGTCAAGGGGTCGGCCTGATCGACAGCGTGAAATCCGCGGGCGCCGTGGTGCAGGAATTCAAGGAAGATTTTGTCGAGGCGGTGGAGCACCTAGACTCGCTGCTGGGGGAGTAGGCGCGCGAGGCACATCCTTCGAGGCTCGCCGCAAGAGCGGCGAGCACCTCAGGATGACGAATCGCGCGTGGCCATCACCCTGAGGTGCCGTAGCGAAGCGAAGGCCTCGAAGGGCGACGGCGAATTGATGGTCTGGAAAGTGAAATAAGAAAATGCCCAATAACCTTGTTCCCGACGACCGCATCCCTGTCATTGTCGGTGTTGGCGAAATCGTCGATCGTCCGAAGGAGATTTCAAAAGGCCTCGAGCCGCTCGTCCTGCTGGAACAGGCGCTGAAGCGCGCCGAAGCAGACTCAGGCTCCAAATTGCTCGGCGAAATCCAGTCGCTCGATATCGTCAATTTCCTGAGTTGGCGCTACCGCGATCCGGAGATTCAGCTTTCGGACCGGCTCGGCATCAAGCCAAAACACGCCTATTACGGCCCGGTCGGCGGCGAAAGCCCGATCCGCTATCTGCATGAGGCCGCGCAACGCATCGCGCGCGGCGAATGCAGCGTCGCCGCGGTCTGCGGCGCCGAGGCGCAATCCACCGCGACCAAGGCCGAACGCGCCGGCGTCGAACTGCCGTGGACGCCGTTCGCGCATGATGTGCCGGAGCCCAAGCGCGGCGCCGCGTTCCAGAAGCCGATGGCGGTGAAACTCGGCGTCTTCCGGCCCATCACGGTGTATCCGTTTTATGAAGCGGCGACGGCGGCGCATTGGGGCCAGACCCCGCGCGAGGCGATGGCGGAATCAGGCGCCCTGTGGTCGACCTATTCAAACGTCGCGTCGCAAAATCCCAATGCGTGGCTGAAGCGGCGCTTTACTGCGGACGAGATCACGACGCCGACGCCGGACAACCGGCTGATCGCCTGGCCCTACACGAAACTGCAGGTGGCCAATCCAACCGTCAACATGGGCGCGGCCCTGCTGATGACCAGTCTTGCGAAGGCGAAGGCCGCAGGCATTGCCGAGAATCGCCTCGTTCACGTCTGGGGCGGCGCATCGGCGGAGGAGCCGCGCGATTATCTGATCCGCGACCAGTTCTTCGAGAGCCACCCGCAAAACGCCGTGCTCAACGCGGTGCTGGATCTCGTCGGCGGCGATGGCAGGGCGTTCGACGCAATCGAGCTCTACAGCTGCTTTCCCTGCGTGCCGAAGATGGCGCGGCGGACGCTCGGGCTCAGCGCCGACGTGCAGCCAACGGTGACCGGCGGCCTCACATTCTTCGGCGCGCCGCTCAACACCTACATGACGCATGCGGCCTGCGCGATGGTACGCAAGCTGCGCAGCGGCGCGAAGCTCGGCCTACTCTACGGCCAGGGCGGTTTTGTCACCAAGCATCACGCGCTGGTGCTGTCGCGGCAGGCGCCACGTGGCGCTCTGGCACAGGATACCAGTGTGCAGGCCGCGGCCGACCGGCATCGCGGCGCGGTGCCGGAGTTCGTGACCGAAGCCAATGGCAAGGGCTCGGTCGAGAGTTTTACGGTGATCTATGGCCGCAAGGGCGAGGCCGAGCACGGCGTGGTGATGCTGCGGACGTCAGACAATGCCCGCGCGCTGGCGCGGGTGCCCGCAAGTGACGACCAGACGCTGGCGCATCTTCTCAACCTGGACCGCACGCCGGTCGGTTCATCAGGCGATATTGTCAGCGCGGACGACGGAGTTCTGGAGTGGCGGGTCTAGTTAGCGTCATGGCCGGGCTTGTTGTCCCGGCCATGACGTCCTTCTTGCTTCGACGGTGTAAGGACGTGGGTGCCCGAGACGTCTAGCGCGAAGACGCGCTTCGCGCTTCTGCCCGGGCATGACGAACGAGAGAGCTTCGCCCCTCGCCTATCCCATCACGTCCGGCCCTTCGAGCAATCGCTTAGCGCATCAGTTTCAGCGCATCACAGAAAAATTCCGGACCGCCAAAATTGCCGGACTTCAGCGCCAGCAGCATCTCGCCGTCCCTTGCGCCGACGGCGCGCAGCACCGGAACGCCGGCGGCGATTTCTGCGCCGACCAGAAAGCCGGGAATCCGCAGGCGATCCACTACCGCGCCGGAGGTTTCGCCGCCAGCGACAACCAGCCGCCGCACACCGGCATCGACCAGCCCCTCGGCGATGTCGGCCATCGCCTGCTCGATCGCATGGCCCGCGGCGTCGCGGCCATGGCGGGCCTGCAGGGCCGCGACCTGGTCCGGTGTCGAACTGCTGGCGA
>VAZH01000370.1 GCA_005884465.1 Alphaproteobacteria bacterium
ATTGGGCGCAAATCATTGATTTTTGCGGAAAATGTGCTATATTGGGCACATTACAAGCCGAACCCGTCAGCCGCGTGTATGGCCCCTATGGGTTCCCGTGAAAACATCGAACAGGGGCGTGGCAGTTCCGCGCGCAGGCTGTGTCACAGAAAACGCGTAAAAAGAGTGCTTCCAGATCAACCTCCAAAAAAGCCGCCGCGGCCAGCCGCAGCGCAACCAAAAGCCGTGCCCGGGCTTCTCTCAGATCTGCCCGGATAGCCTCCAAGGCCTCGGCCGCGAAATCCTCAAAAAACAAAAGAAGCACAATGCCAAACAAGACTGCAAAAACTGCCGCGAAAGCGAGGGGTTCGAAAGCCACTGCTTCGAAGGTCGCCGCTTCCAGGACTGCTCCGAAAACCGTCGCCAGGACTGCCGCCAAGGCTGCCGTCAAGGCTGCGGTCAAGCCGGTTGCGCACAAGCCCGCCGCAAAGCCCGCGGCGGTGGCGCCGCGCGTCGAGGAGCCGAAAAAGGTTTTGACCCAGCGCCAAGGCTTCAAGACCAACGAATTCGTGGTTTATCCCGCCCACGGCGTTGGCCAGATCCTGGCCATCGAAGACCAGGAGATTGCCGGCGCCAAGCTTGAACTGTTCGTGATCAACTTCATGAAGGACAAGATGACGCTGCGGGTGCCGACCGCGAAGGTCGCCAATGTCGGCATGCGCAAGCTGTCGGAGCCGGCTCTGGTCAAGCGCGCGCTGGAAACCCTGAAAGGCCGCGCCCGCGTCAAGCGCACGATGTGGTCGCGCCGGGCCCAGGAATATGAAGCCAAGATCAATTCGGGAGACATCGTGGCCATCGCCGAAGTGGTGCGCGATCTCTATCGCTCCGAATCGCAGCCCGAACAGTCCTACAGCGAACGCCAGCTCTATGAGGCGGCGCTCGATCGTCTGTCGCGGGAAATCGCGGTGGTGCAGCACGTGACCGAAACCGAGGCGGTCAAGGAAGTCGAAGCCCAGCTCGCCAAGAGTCCGCGCCGCGGCGCCAAGACCGAAGCCGAAGCCGAAGCTGACGCTGACGCTGATGCCGATGCGGAGGGCGATGCCGACGGCGACGATGCCGCGGTTGCGGATGAAGCCGCGTAAGCGATTTCTCTGATCGAAATAATAGAGGCCCGGTCGAACGACCGGGCTTTTTGCTGGGGTCATTCCGGGGCGACGCGTAGCGTCGAACCCGGAATCTCGAGATTCCCCGATGTGCAATTGCACATCTGAGGTCTGGTCCTTTCGGACCATCCCGGAATGACGCTTCGCGTCAATCCACCACGATCTTGACGAGGTCGCGCACTTTCACCTGAGCATGGACGTCCAGCCCGTTCAGGATACGGAAGCGGTCGGCCGGGCGGTCGATGCCGGCCATGCGGTGCGACAGCGATTCCACGGTGTCGCCGGGTTGTACGGTAATGACTTTTATCCGCAGCGGTCGCGCCGCCTGAATTTCCTCGAGCGTCAGGCGGCGGAACGAATTCACCGTTTCACGCGCGTTGCGGTCGCTCTCGATACTCTTCTGCTTGGCGGCGAAAATGAAGCGGTAGACGTCGCTTCCGAAACGCAGCGCATAGACCTTGAACTGCCATTGATCGCCGTGCGCCGTCGCGGATGCCGCAGGGAAGCCGTTGATGGTCAGATCCTCGGTCGAGGCCTTGTCGACGCCTTCCATCCAGCCCGAATTGAGGTATTCGCCAAGCGTCTGTTCCGCAGGCACCCGCACCACATCGAAGCGCATTGCTTGCGTGCCGCCCTCGCGCACGCCGATCACGGCCTGGGCGGTGTTGTCCAGCGTGAAGGTTTCGGGTGTGGCAAAGGTGAAGCCGAGCTTGGGATGCAGGAAGCGCCGGCCGCGGACGAATCCCTCGCTTGGATCCTCGCCGTAGACGATGTTGTCGATGGCGCCGAGATAGGTTTCGCGATCGCGTTCGCCGCCTTCCGGCGCCCTGTACTGCCGTGCGCTGTTCTGCGCGTTCTGCACCCGCTCCGGCGTTGCCGGGTGCGAGGACAGAAAGTCCTGCGCGCGCGGATCGAGCGAGGTGGTCTTTCCTGCCTTCAACGCGGCGTTGCGCTCCATCGCTGCCAGGAAACGCGCCGCGCCATAAGGATCGAAATGGGCACGCGCCGAAATGCCGACGCCGATGCCATCGGCCTCGAACTCCTGGGCGCGTGAAAAGCTTGCCATCGTCAGCTTGGTTTTCGCCAGCGCCAGCGCGGTCAGATCGGGATCGTTGCTCATGTCGGTGACGACGCGGGTGACGATCGCGGCCTGGCGCGCCTGGTCCTCGCGGATCGATGCGTGCTTTGCCAGCACATGCGCCATCTCGTGGCTCAGCACCGAGGACAATTCCGAGGTGTCGCTCGCGAGTGCGATCAGCCCGCGCGTCACGTAAAGCTGGCCGGTCGGAAGCGCGAACGCGTTGACCGCACCCGAATTGAGGATCGTCACCTTGTAGGCCTGATCGGGACGATCCGATGCCGCGACAAGCCGGTCGACCGTCTTGCCAATCAGCGCTTCGAGCTTCGGATCGTCATAGGCGCCGCCATAGGAAGAGAGAATTCGCTCATGCTCGCGCTCGGCGGCCGGCGTCTGCGCGACCGTGCGGTTGGGCTTGGCAGGACTTGCCGCCGGCGACGCGGTCTGGAACCGGCCGATATCGCCGCAGGCGGCCAGCGCAAAAGCCGCGCACAGCAGGGCAGACGCAGCCCAAAGGCGGCGGCTCGTGCCTCTCTCGCGCCGTCTCACAAACCCTGCCACAGCGGCTACTCTTTGTTTGTCCAGAAAGCTAATTCCCGCCCAGCAACTCAACCTGCCCCACCCGCAACAATTCGATTCGTGGCCCGCCACGCGCCTCGACGAAGCCGCGGACGCGAATTCGTCGATTTTCGAGGGACTTAACGCCAGTTACGGCAGCCTCGAATGCCGGGACCATGCGCCTCGAAATAGTCGCAGCAAAGCCCCGTGTCCAGTTCCGCCCGAAATTCAGGTAAGTCGTTGCCCCCGCCTGCCGGACGGACAACACCCTGCCTTCGACCACCATAAAGCGCCCGATCCCGGCCAAAATATCGCCCGGACTTTCCGCGTTTTTTATGGCCGAGGGATCGGCCCAGGTTCCACGTTTAGCCTGGCGCGCCTCGGCCTCCGCGGCAGTCAGGACCGCGGCACAGTCCTTGTTGGTCACGGCACCGGAGAACAGCGCCTCGCCCTGCGCCAAAAGCTCTTCCTGCACCAAAGTCTCGGAGGACGCGAGAAACACGAAGGCGGGCTGGCGGCCGTAACGGTCGGGGGTGTCGTCCTCGCCGCGCAAGGTCACGTCGCGGCCGGCCAGGATCGCCGACAGCGCCGATGCGCGCCTGGCTTTTTCGGTCACGACCGGCTCGATGCCGGCAAGAAGGACCTCGCGGCCGTCAGCCAGGCGAAAGCTGCGCCCATCGATGA
>VAZH01000371.1 GCA_005884465.1 Alphaproteobacteria bacterium
ACCGAAATCGAATTTTCCCTCGTTCATGGTCTTCCAGCGGTTCTCCATCTGCCAGGACTGCGCGGCGCCCTTCGAGATGGTGTCGATCACAGCCTGGACATCGAGCCCCGACTTTTTCGCAAAATGAATGCCTTCCGAAAGACCCTCGACCAAGCCCGCGATGCAGATCTGGTTGACCATCTTGGTCAGTTGCCCCGAGCCCGCGGGCCCGAGCCGCTTGCACATCCTGGCATAGGCCGCGATGACAGGCTCGGCGCTGGCGTAGGCTTCCTCGCTGCCGCCGCACATCACCGTCAAAACACCGTTTTCCGCGCCGGCCTGCCCGCCGGATACCGGGGCATCGACGAACCTGAAGCCGCGTTGGGTCGCCTCCGCATCGAGCTCGCGCGCGATTTCGGCCGAAGCGGTAGTGTGATCGACGAAGGTCGCGCCTTTCTTCATGCCGGCGAAGGCGCCGTTGGCGCCAAGCGTGATCGCACGCAGGTCGTTGTCGTTGCCGACGCAGGACATGACAAAATCCTGGCCTTCGGCGGCGGCTTGCGGCGTCGGCGCCGCGCGTCCGCCGAATTTTTCGGTCCATGCCTTCGCCTTGGCCGGCGTCCTGTTGAACACCGTTACCTCGTGGCCCCCTTTTTTGACGAGATGCCCTGCCATGGGGAAACCCATAACGCCGAGACCGAGAAAAGCGACTTTAGCCATGTGTGCGACCCTGGGGTTTGCCGGCGCCATCGAGCTCGCCGGACCATATGCTGGAGAAGGGGGCGGTGGGCCGGTTCGGCCCTCAAAACAGGTTCCGCCGAGGATGTGGAGCGCCCACAATAAACCCTGCGCTACGAAGGGCAACGGCTCCGTTTGGCGGGCGGGCGTGGTTTTGTGCTAGAATCAAGTCTCGAGGATTGAGATTTCACGACAAAGGGAGGGACATCGCATGAGCGTAGGCGTGCTCGATCATTTCAACATCCGGACCCGAAAGCTCACCGATACCGTTCGGTTCTATGAGGACATCCTGGGACTGGAGAAAGGCGACCGGCCGAATTTTGCTTTCCCCGGGGCATGGATGTACAGCGAGGGCAAGCCGGTGGTGCATCTCGTCGATATTTCGCCGACCGACGAGCAGCAGAAACCTGATTCCGGCGTTGTCCATCATGTCGCCTTCGCGAGCCGCGGTTTTGCCGGCATGAAGCAGCGGCTTCAGTCCAAGGGCATGGCGTTCGACGTGCGGCAGGTGCCCGGCGGCGATCTCTGGCAGATTTTCGTCAACGACCCCAATGGCGTGATGATCGAACTGAACTATGAGGCCGCCAAGGAGCAAGGCTGAGGGTCGCCATCGCCATCCTGCGGCGCAGGCCTGATGCGGCGCCAGAGCGGTATCCTTTCTTGCAGGATCGCTCTATCTGTCGGCTCCGGACAGGAGATAGGCATTGAGCGTAACGCAGCAGCAGGTTCTCGATACTCTGGCCAAAGTGATGTCGCCGCGCGGCGTCGCTTTGACCGATGCCAATGTCTTGTCGGCGATATCGGTCAGCGACGGCAAGGTGTTCTTCTCGATCAATGTCGAGGCCACCGAGGCCCGCGCCTGGGAGAGCGTTCGCGCCCAGGCCGAAGCGGCCGTGCGCGCCATTCCCGGCGTTACCGTCGCGATGATCGCGCTTACCGCTGAACGCAAGCCTGGCTCCGCGGCGGCGCCGCCGCAGCGGACGGCGCAGGGCGTGCCGCACGTCTCGTCGCATCGGCCGCCGCAAAGTCCGGCGTCGCCGATGTCGAAGCAGTCGGAAATTCCCGGGATCGCCGCCGTCATCGCCGTGGCTTCCGGCAAGGGCGGTGTCGGAAAATCGACAACGGCGCTCAACCTGGCGCTCGGCCTGCGCGATCTCGGTCTGCGCGTCGGTTTGCTCGACGCCGACATTTATGGGCCGTCTGTCCCGAGATTGACCGGCATCCGCGAAAAGCCGCGGTTGAACGACGACCGGAAGATGATTCCGATTGCGCGTTTCGGTCTGGCGATCATGTCGATCGGTTTTCTGGTCGAGGAGGACACCGCGATGATCTGGCGCGGGCCGATGGTGATGTCGGCCATCACCCAGATGCTGCGCGATGTGGCGTGGGGCACGCTTGATATTCTCGTGGTCGATATGCCGCCCGGCACCGGTGATGCGCAACTGACGCTGGCGCAGAATGTCCCGCTTAAAGGCGCGATCATTATTTCGACGCCTCAGGATCTTTCCCTGATCGATGCGCGGCGCGGATTGGCGATGTTCAAGAAGGTCAATGTGCCGGTGCTCGGCATTGTCGAGAACATGAGCTATTTCCAGTGCCCGCATTGCGGCACCCGATCGGATATCTTCGGCCACGGCGGAGCGCGGCACGAGGCCGAGCGGCTTGCGGTGCCGTTTTTGGGCGAAGTTCCGCTCCATATGTCTATACGCGCCACCTCGGATTCCGGAACCCCCGTGGTGGAGAGCGAGCCGGAGGGCCCGCATGCCGCGATCTACCGGGCGATCGGCGCCAAGGTGCGCGATCAGCTCCAGGGCGTCATCGCGGCGGCCTGAGCCTATTTCCGGACCGTCTGCGACTTTCGTTTAAGCGGTGCTGTCATGCCTTTGTCGCGTTTTCGCCGGCCGAACTTCCGTGTTAAAGCCCCCGCCAGAGCGCCTTCGGCTGACGCGGAAACCGCTTCGCCGAGACAACGGCTCCAGGAAATCCGGGAAGAACGCCCCAAAGGAGATGGCTTAGATGAAACGTCGTGATTTTTTGAAAGTTTCGGCAACCGGTGCCGCGGCGGCCGCGGTGGCCTCGCCGGCGATCGCGCAATCCTCTCCCGAGGTCAAATGGCGGCTGACGTCAAGCTTCCCGAAGTCGCTCGATACGATCTATGGCGGCGCCGCGGAGCTTTCGAAGTATGTCGCCGAAATGACCGATAACAAGTTTCAGATCCAGGTCTTTGCCGCAGGTGAAGTCGTGCCCGGCTTGCAGGCGCTTGACGCGACTTCCAATGGCACCTTCGAGATGTGCCACACCGCTTGTTATTATTACGTCGGCAAGGATCCGACCTTTGCCATCTATTCCTCGGTGCCGTTCGGCCTGAATGCGCGCCAGCAGAACTCCTGGTGGTATCAAGGTGGCGGCACGGAGCTCGGAAACGAGTTCTTCAAGAAATTCGGCGTGATCGGATTTCACGCCGGCAATACCGGCGCCCAGATGGGCGGCTGGTTCCGCAAGGAGATCAAGACCGTTGCCGATCTCTCCGGATTGAAGTTTCGCATCGGAGGAATTGCCGGCCAGGTGTTGCAGAAGGTTGGCGTGGTGCCGCAGCAGATTGCCGGTGGCGAGATCTACCCGGCGCTTGAGAAGGGCACGATCGACGCCGCCGAGTGGGTCGGACCCTATGACGACGAGAAGCTCGGTTTTCAGAAGGTCGCCAAGTTTTATTACTATCCCGGTTTCTGGGAGGGCGGCACGGCGGTCCACGCGTTCGCCAATCTGGAGAAGTGGAATTCCTTGCCGAAGAATTATCAGGCGATTCTGGAAAGCGCGGCGGCACATGCCAATAGCTGGATGGCGGCGCGCTATGACATGCAGAACCCGGCCGCATTGAAGCGACTTGTCGCGGGCGGCACCCAGCTTCGTCCCTTCACCAATGAAGTGCTCGAAGCCTGCCTCAAGGCGACCAACGAATTGTGGGCTGAAATTTCCGCGAAGAACCCCGACTTCAAGAAGACGATCGATGCGATGCAGGCCTATCGCTCCGACCAGTATCTGTGGTGGCAGGTTGCCGAATATACCTTCGACAGCTTTATGATCCGCTCGCGCACCCGCGGCTGATCCATAGGATAAAGCCTTGGTCCGAGGATCAAGACCTCGTCTTAAGTCGTAGATACTAGCCCGGCCTTTGCCAAGGCCGGGCTTTTTGCGTTGCGGCAGTTCAGTTGGTCATGGAAATCTCGAACCGGATGTTCCATGCTGCGGACAAGCCTCGACACGAAGGCTGGCCGACACCCCACAGGAGGAAGAACTCAATGAAACGACGAGATTTTATCAAGGTCACGGGTTTAGGCGTGGC
>VAZH01000372.1 GCA_005884465.1 Alphaproteobacteria bacterium
CGACGACTACATGACCAAACCCTTCCACAAGGACGAACTGGTTGCCCGCATCCATGCGATCGTGCGCCGTTCCAAGGGCCATGCCCAGTCGGTGATCCAGACCGGCGATCTCGTGGTCAATCTCGACACCAAGACGGTGGAAGTCGGCGGCCAGCGCGTGCATCTGACCGGCAAGGAATACCAGATGCTGGAGCTGCTCTCGCTCCGCAAGGGCACCACGCTGACCAAGGAAATGTTCCTCAACCATCTCTATGGCGGCATGGACGAGCCGGAACTGAAGATTATCGACGTCTTCATCTGCAAGCTGCGCAAGAAGCTCGCCAACGCCTCCGAGGGGCGCAACTTCATCGAGACCGTCTGGGGCCGCGGCTATGTGCTGCGCGAGCCGCACGAGGTCGAAGAGCGCATTCCCGCCTGATCAAAAGAGTTTACCGAGAGCCCTGTCAGGCTCTCGCCTCCCGACTTGGCCCCGCCGCAAATGGCGGGGCTTTTGTTTTGAGGTTTAGGTCCGTATTGCGACACGCCTGCCACTAGCGGAAGTGGAACGCGCGTATGCTTGAACCTTCGTGAGATCTTTAGGCTCCGGTTCAAGCCGCGCTCAGGGCGCCGCCGCCGCAGCAAACGCCTTCAACGCCGAGAGCGTCATCGCCGTTACACCGGCGCGCGCGGTTCGGGTGACGTTCGGGCGATACAGCCCGCGCCGTTCCGGACAGGACCTGAAGGCGTCGGATATCCCGACCACGGATTCGGCCGCTCCCAGCGCCAGCACGCCGTCGGGTTCGAGCACCCTTGCCAGCCGATCGAAGATGTTAATCTTGGTGTCCTGGTCGAAATAGATCAGGACGTTGCGGCAGAAAATCACGTCGAACGTGCCGAGATGGGAAAAATCCTGCAGCAGGTTGAGTTGCCGGTGCTGCACCATGGCGCGGATGTCGGCGTTGAGCTGCCACAGCTCTCCGGTTTGCGTGAAATACTTGACCAGCATCTGAATCGGCAGGCCGCGCTGGACCTCGAACTGGCTGAAGATACCGGCCTTGGATTTTTCAAGAACGCCTTGCGACAGATCGGTCGCGACAATTTCAACCCGCCACCCCGCCAGCGGAGCAAATTCCTTGATGCACATCGCGATCGAATAGGGCTCTTGCCCGGTGGAGGAAGCCGCACACCAGATCCGCAGGGAACGGCGGTTGGCCCGCGCCTGCACAAGCTCGGGCAGCACCGTCTGCCGCAGATGATCGAACGGAATCTTGTCGCGGAAAAAGAACGTCTCGTTGGTGGTCATCGCCTCGACCACCTCTAAGGTCAGCGCCTCGGCTCCGCTCTTTATTTTTGCAACCAGTTCGGCGATGCCGGAGAGACCGACCCTTCGCGCCAGCGGGGTCAATCGGCTTTCGACCAGATATTGCTTGTCGGAAGACAGATCCAGGCCGGATCGCTCTTTCAACAGCTTGCGCAAGAACTCATAATCCATTGGCGTCACGAACGATCTCCCGAAAACAACCGAACCAGTTTCGGCGCGATCTGATCAAGCGGCATCACGGCGGCGCAGATGCCCGCATTCACCGCTGCCCCCGGCATTCCCCACACCACACTCGAAGCTTCATCCTGGGCGATCACGCTGCCGCCGGCTGCGACGATCTCCTTGCCGCCGCGCATCCCGTCCGAGCCCATGCCAGTCAGCACGACGGCCAGAATGCCGCCCTGCCAAACATCGATCGCGGAGGTGAACAATGGATCGACCGCGGGCTTGCAGAAATTCACCGGCGGTCCATCGTCGAGAGCGATCACGGCATCGCCGCCATGCCGCGCGACGCGCATATGGCGGCCGCCCGGCGCGAGATAGATCTGGCCGGCCTTGATGATCTCGCCATCGAGCGCTTCGCGCGCCGGCCGCCGGCTCGAGCGCGCCAGATGCTCCGCAAGTATCGTCGTGAATGTCGGCGGCATATGCTGGGTGATCAGCACGGGAAAACGATCTATCACCGGGCGAAGCTCGGTGACCATCGCCATCAATGCCTGCGGACCGCCCGTCGATGAACCGATCAACAGCGCGCGCGGCGCTTGGGTGCTGAACGCACGGCGCATGAGTTGCGGTTGCGCGACCGGCCGGCGCAGCAGCTCGCGCGGCTGATGGAGCGCCGACTCCGGAGCCGAGCTCGGTGAAGCCGGGGCTGCGCGGCGGACCTTGGCGCCGAGCTGACGAATTTTCTCAACGAGATCGTGGCGGAAGATTTCGGCCGCACCCGCTTCGCGGGTGCTTTCGGGCTTTGGAATGTAATCCGATGCACCAAGCGAGAGCGCCTTGAAGCTGATCTCCGCGTTGCGGCGGGTCAGCGTCGAGGCCATGATGATGATGAGGTTGCGTTTCTTTGCCAACAGCAAGGGCAACGCGGAAATGCCGTCGAGGTCCGGCATCTCGATATCGAGCAAGGCAACATCGGGGTTGACGCGTTCGATCTGGTTGACGGCGTCGAGGCCGGTGCGCAGCGATGCCGCGACAACCATGTCCGGTTCAGATCCGAGCCAGCGCGCGATCAACCCTCTGATTACGACGGAGTCATCGACCACCATTACCCGCAGCGGCGCTTGTCGCATCGCATTCGGGGTCGAGGTACTTGCCAACGCAACACTCATTATTCACCAGACAGCGCACAAGCGGCACCATTGAAACGACAACGCCGAAGGCCGTTCAGCCGCCGGATGACGCAGATCAGATCAGGCCGACTTCCTGGAATTTCGCGGTGACGATTTCCTTGTCGAACGGCTTCATGATGTATTCGTTGGCGCCGGCATGAAGCGCGCGCGCGATGTGCGCGACATCGTTTTCGGTGGTGCAGAACACGACCTTGGGCTGGTCGCCGCCGGGCATACGGCGCAGATTGCCGAGGAATTCATAGCCGTCCATGACCGGCATGTTCCAGTCGAGCAGGATCGCATCGGGTAATCCGCGCTTGCAGACCTCCAGCGCTTTCTGGCCATCCTCGGCTTCGAGGATCTGGAAATCCAGGCCTTCCAGAATGCGCCTTGCGACTTTTCGAATGACACTCGAGTCATCGACCACCAGACATGTTCTCATTTCAGCCTCTGCTTCTTCGAGAAAAGGGACGTTTCCATTGCAATTCAAGTTTACGCACGTTGCCGGCGACTTTATGCCGCCAGCATGTCAGGTGTGATTTCGAGCACGCGGTCGACGTCGAGCACGACCATGAGCTGGCCGTCGAGGCGATGCACGCCGCCAGCGAGTTTTGCCATGCGCGGATCGAGGTTGACGGGGTTTTCCTCCCTGCCGTCGTCGGGGAGTCGCAAAACCTCGCCGATCTGATCGATCAAGAGGCCATAGGATTCGCCGCGCAGGTCGACGCCGACCGCCATCGGCGGCTTGCCGTCGTCGTTCTTCGGCAGGCCGAGACGGGCGCGCATGTCCACCACGGTGACGATGCGGCCGCGCAGATTCAGGACGCCGGCGATCTCGCCCGACGCCAGCGGCACGCGCGTCAGCCGCTCCGGCATGAACACGTCCTGGACGCGCGAGATCGGCAGGCCGAACAGCTGGCCGCCGATCACGGCGGTGACGTATTCGGCGACGGTGCCCTCGACTGTTTCGGTCTTGCTGGTCATGCTTTCATCCTTCATGCCGTCCGGCTGAACTTGTTTCATGCCGCCCGGTTGAGCTCGGCGGTCTGCTCCTTCAACGCCGCGATCAGGCCGGGACGGTCGAACTTGGCGACATAATCGTGGAAGCCGGCCTGCCGCCCGCGCTCGATCGCCGCCGGCGACACCATCGAGGACAGCGCGATGATCGGCATCGCGCTCAAATGCGCATCAGCCCGGATCGTCTCGGCGAACTCGAACCCGTTCATGTCGGGCATTTCGATGTCGGTCAGCACCGCGTCGAACGATTGCCCCGAGCGCAGCGCCATCAGGCCCTCCTGCGCATTGGTGGCCACCCGAACCCGGTAACCGGCTGCTTTGAGGACCGGCGCCAGCATGTTGCGGAAGAATGCGGAGTCGTCGACCAGAAGCACCGATTGCGCCGAGGCTGAGGGCCGCATTTCCTTGCGGCTGAACCAGTCGGCGAACGCCATCGGCAGGAAGTGGCCGACGTCGATCACTTCGGTGGCCTGGCCCTTGATCACGGCGGAGCCCAAAATGCCTTCTTCGCCCCCGGCGACCTCGATATCGAGTTTTTCCTCGACGATGTCGATGATCTCGTCGACCACGAGTCCCATCGAGCGGCCATCATCGGCGAACACCAGGATCGGCTGGGCGCCGGAGGTCGCGATCTTGACGCTTTCCATCTGCACCAGCGGCATCAGCTGGTCGCGGTATTGCACCATATAGCGGCCGTTGGAGAGCTCGATCTTGTCGGCGGCGATCTCTTCCAGCCGGGTGACGAGCGCGAGCGGCACTGCCTTCGGCTGATTGGTGCCGGCGCGGAACACCAGAAGCGAGGTCAGTTGCTCGGCGGCGCTGGCGCGCATCGCCGCGTTCTCGTCGGCGATCTCGTGCGAGGCCGAGCTGCCGGCGCCGAGCGCCCTGGCGATGCCGTTGGGATCGATGATCATGATCACGGCGCCATCGCCGAGAATGGTATTGCCGGAGAACATGTCGATGTGGCGCAGTTTTGTGGACATCGGCTTGACCACGATTTCCTCGGTGTGGAACACGCCGTCGACCACGATGCCAAAAGTCTGGCTGCCGACCTGGGTCACCACGATAAAGCCGTTCTCCGGATCGGAGGAGGAGCCGTCGTCGATCTTGAGCAGCTTCTTGAGGTGCATCAGCGGCAACAGCTTGTTGCGCAGCCGAAGGACCGCGGTGTCCTTGATGCGCTCGATACGGTGCTCGGAATTGGCGCGTGCCCGCACCAGTTCGACCACCGACAGCTGCGGGATGGCAAAGCGGTCGCCGGCGGCCTCCACGATCAGCGCCGAGACGATGGCAAGCGTCAGGGGAATCTTGATGGTGACCGAAGAACCCTCGCCGGCCACCGACTTGACGTCGATGGTGCCGCCGATCTGGTCGATATTGGTGCGCACCACGTCCATGCCGACCCCGCGGCCGGACACGCTGGTGACCTGAGCGGCCGTGGAAAAACCCGGTGCGAAGATGAACTTGTGGATCTGGGCTTCCGTCATCTTCTCGAGTTCGGCCTCGGTGACCAGACCGTTGGCGATCGCCTTGGCCTTGATCCTCTCGGTGTTGAGTCCGCGGCCATTGTCGGCGATGCAGATAATGATGTGGCCGCCTTCGTGATAGGCGGACAGCCGGATCGTGCCCTGCTCCGGCTTGCCGGCGGCCAACCGCTCGGCGGGGGTCTCGAGCCCGTGGTCGGCCGAGTTGCGCACCATATGGGTCAGCGGATCCTTGATCAGGTCGAGCACCTGGCGGTCGAGCTCGGTATCGGCGCCGTGCATCTCCAGCTCGATCTGCTTGCCGAGCTCGCCGGAGAGATCGCGCACGATCCGCGGCAGCTTCTGCCAGGCATTGCCGATCGGCTGCATCCGCGTCTTCATGACGCCTTCCTGCAGCTCGGCGGTGACGTTGGACAACCGCTGCAGCGGCACCTTGAACTCGGTGTCCTCGTGCCGCCTGGAGATCTCCAGTAACTGATTGCGGGTCAGCACCAGCTCCGACACCATCGTCATCAGGTGTTCCAGCGTGTCCACATTCACTCGGATCGACTGGTTGGCGACGCGGTCACCCTCGGAAGTCTCGGACTCGGCAATTGCTTTTTTCGGCCCCGGCTTTTCCTGTTTCGGTGGCGCCGCGCGCTGCTCGGGCGCAGCTGCACGCTCGGCTGCGGTCTCGCGGAACGCGCGCTCCAGTTCATCCAGCGGCACTTCACCAGGGCGCAATTGCCGTTGCAGCGTCTGCGCCACCAATGTGCCCTGCTCGACCGCGGGCTTCATGGGAGCATCCGGCGCAGCCGGTTCTGACATCGCTTCGATCCCCTGCTCGACCATGGCCTGCAGCTTGACAATCAGATCCTGATCATCGCCTTCCGGCTCGGCCTCCGTGGCTTCTAGCCCTGCAAGGATTTCCTTGATGCGGTCGATGCTGCTCAGGATCAGCGTGACGGCTTCCGCCGTCACCGGCATGCCGTCGCGGAATTTGCCCATCAGGGTCTCGCCGGCGTGCGCCAGCGCTTCCAGCCGCGGCAAACCGAGAAAGCCGCAGGTGCCCTTCATGGTGTGAACCAGGCGAAAGATGTTGTCGAGAATCCTGGCGTTGTTCGGATCCTGCTCGAACCGCACCAGCTGATTATCGACCGTATCCAGGCTTTCGTGGGTTTCCGTCAGGAACTCCCGCAACAGATCATCCATGAAACAGGCCTTCGAACGCAGGGGCGCGCGACTTCGGCACGCCTTTCCAAGTTCGGCCAGCTTCTATGCAAAGCGTTTAATATTGGTTGAGTAATAAAAGAACGGGCTCAACAAAGAGATAAGACGACTTGGTTGACACCGCCGGCAAGGTATAAACCGCTGGTTAACCATATTTCGCGCCAGCGCCTTTCTCCAGCAAAGTGTGCGAGAGCTTCAAGAAGCAGTCACGACCACCGCTTCGGCCTCGGGCGCAAGCATCACTTTCAGTCCGCAGGACTGCGCCAAAAGCCGCGTGTAGTAAGGCTGCACCGCATGGGCATCGATCGCCGGGGCGTGGCCTGAGCTCAACAGATCGGCGATATTTTGCGGCATGCGGGCGTTGAGCCCGCTGGCGGCGACACGAAAGCCCATTCCATCGCCTTCACCGACCGCATCGACCGTGAGCACGCCGCCGCGCGGAATTGTCTGCTGCGCGATCACCAGCATGTTCAAAAGCAGCTTGACCTTGTTCTTCGACAACAACAGCCGCGGCAGATGCCACGCGATCGTGGTCTTGCCGTCCTCGAGATGACCGCGCGCCAGGGTCTGCGCGTCGCCGAGATCGATCTGCGCGCCCGACGATCCCGCAGCCCCAAACGCCAGACGGCAGAATTGTAGTCGCACGGATGCAGTCTTGGCGCTCTTGCGGATCAAATCGAGGGCAAATTCGCGGTCTTCCGGCTTGGGATTGTCGTCGAGCACCTCAAGCCCATTGACGATGGCGCCCACCGGACTGATGAGATCGTGGCACACCCGCGAACACAACAGCGCCGCGAGTTCCAGGGTATCAGGGGCGGGACCGGGAGACGAAGTGCCAGACATAAGATGTTCCTGGAGATTCATGACAATCGCAGAACAAGGCGAATCACGCGCGCTCTGGTTTGATACACTGCGGACGCGCGGGCTGCCAACACAGGGCAGGCACGTTAGCGGAAACACGCACAGCATATGAGGCCCGCTAATGAATGAGGCACGTTCGTCAGGACCGGTGATCGATTGCGAGGCCGCGGCCGCGCTGATCGAGCCCTTGACCGATCTGGTGGTCCAGGCCGGCGCCGCCATTCTCGCGGTCAACCGCCCGGCAATGAAGGTCGACGGCAAGCTGGACGGAACGCCGGTCACAGAGGCGGACGTAGCCGCCGACCGGATCATTGGCGAAGGTCTGGCACGGCTTTTTCCGGATGTCCCGGCATTGTCCGAAGAGCGCGCTCATCTTGCGAAGCCGGCGTACCGCGGCAGTTTCTTTCTGATCGATCCGCTGGATGGCACCAAGGAGTTCGTCGCCGGCCGCACCGAGTTTACCGTCAATCTCGCGCTGGTGACCCATGGGACGCCGCTACTCGGCATCGTCGGCGCACCGGCGCTTGGATTGGTTTGGCGGGGGCTGGTGGGTCAAGGCGCGGAGCGGCTAGGGACGAACGGGTCCGTAGCCGAGGCGATTCATACCCGCACGCTGCCGAAACGCGGCGACCCCTGGATCGCGGCGGTCAGCCGCTCGCATCGAGACATCAGGACCGAAGCTTTCATTGAGGCGAGGCCCGGCGCGATCCGGCACGTGCTCGGCTCCGCGGTTAAATTCGGCCGGGTGGCGGAGGGGACTGCCGACATCTATCCCCGCCTCGGCCCGACCAGCGAATGGGACGTCGCGGCGGGACACGCGCTCGTCACCGCGGCCGGCGGCAAGATCACCGACGCCCAAGGCGATGACGTGCAATTCGGGAGAGGCCGCGAAGGCTTTATCGTGCCGGAATTCATCGCCTGGGGCGATCCTAACGCGGCGCTCCGGCGGTGAAACCGTCATTCCGGGGCGCATCGAAAGATGCGAACCCGGAATCTCGAGATTCCCCGATGTGCAATTGCACATCTGAGGTCAGGTCCCTCGGACAGTCCCGGAATGACGACATACAATCTACTGCGCCAGATCCTCCTCCAGCGCCGGCCAGCGCAGCTTCGCCTGCCGCAGGAACCCCGCCGGAGCGGCGGCGAACGTATCGCGGTTGTCCTCGCGGCCGAACAGATAAAGCCGCTGTCCGGAGATCAGCCAAAACCGGGGGTTGCCGGCAAAAGTGACGCCGCGCGCCAGATCGATCGGGTCGTAGCCCCCGAACTGGGGGCCGTAAATATCGGGATGGGCGACAAAAGACGCGCGATTGCCCTCGTTGCGGAAGCGCCAGACGGCGCCGGCATCGGAGGCCTCGAACTCCGGCCGACCGACCAGGGGACGGGCGTCGACGAAGTAAGCGACCGGGTCGAAACCCTCGATCGCGACACCTGAGTAGCGGTTCACGACCACCCGCTCCGTCGTCGCGGCGCGGGCCGCGAATTGCGGGAAGGCCTGCGAGCCGAGGCTTGCCAGCAAGAGGAAAAAGGCTATTCCGGGGCGAAATTCCATTCCGGAGCGACTGGCATTTCTTTCCTGCCGTTGTGCCGTCATAGTTGCTACCGATAACATCCGAGTCGGGGGACACTGGACGCAACCTAGAGCGGTGCTCGTTGGCATCAGGTTAAGGCGGCGGCCAGGATTTCGATACCAGGGGTTCTTTCATGTATTTCGCATCACGCCTTGCCGCGGTGACGCTCGCCGCGCTGCTGTGCTGGACCGTGCCTGCTTCCTCCCAGCAAGCCCCGCAACCGCCTCCGCCGCAGTACCAGCCCGGCGGCAACACCTTCGGACCGGACGAATTGGTCGGCGCCGGACACCGGTTTTTCGGCAATGTGTCGCGCGGCCTCGCTTCGGTGATCGAGCGCGCGGTGAGCCAATGGGGCCTGCCGAACGGCTATATCCTTGGCGAGGAAGGTTCTGGCGCTTTTGTCGCCGGACTGAGATACGGCGAAGGCACGCTCTATACCAAGAATGCCGGCGATTTGCGGGTCTACTGGCAGGGGCCGTCGGTCGGCTTCGACTGGGGCGGCGACGGCGCGCGTACCATGACGCTGGTCTACAATCTCCCCGCAACCAATGCGATCTACCAGCGCTTTGCCGGCATCGATGGCTCCGCCTATATCATTGGCGGCTTCGGGATGACGGCGCTGACCGCCAACGGCATCGTCCTGGTGCCGATCCGCTCCGGTCTCGGCCTGCGCCTTGGCGCCAATATCGGCTATCTCAAATATACCCCGCGCTCGACCTGGAACCCGTTCTGATCGCAGCACGGATTTCCGAAAGCCAGCGAACGCCAGGGTATGG
>VAZH01000066.1 GCA_005884465.1 Alphaproteobacteria bacterium
TCAAGGGGCGTCAAGCGCGTCCCAGGGGAGCGCTCAACGAAAGGGTCGGCACGGGTGGGCGGAATGACCGCGGTGCAAGGCCGAAGGCGCGAACGAAAACAATATCCGGCGCTTAATGCCTGTTCAGGGGGTTAGTCGCATGGGTCTTGTTAAAGTCTAAAAGACCCGTGGTGCTGATCGTCGAGGACGAATTTCTGTTGAGAATGGACGCGGTCGATATGATTGCCGCCGCCGGGTTTGAGGTGGTCGAAGCAGCCAACGCCAACGAAGCCATCGGAATTCTCGAGGCCCTCGGGATTGCGGAAACCGATCTGCCCGAAGGCCGAAGGTTTCTACCGAAACCCTGCAGTCCGACAGATGATGTTGCGGTCTGCGAGACGTGACGGGCGGTGGTTAGATAATCGCACTGTCATTCCGGGATGGTCCGAAGAACAAGACCACAGATCTGCAATTGCACATCTGTGGTCCTAAGATTCCGGGGTTCGCGTCCATCGGGCCGCGCTTTGTGTGGCCCCGTTGGACGCGACCCGGAATGATGAAGTCTTCGATGAAGGCGATACGGTCGCGCAGCTGCAGCTTGCGCTTTTTCAGCCGTTGCAGCCGCAACAAATCGGGCGCGGGCGATTGATGCAGGGCATCGATCGCCGCGTCGAGATCGCGGTGCTCCTGCTGCAGCCGTGCGAGCTCCGATTCGAGTTCGCGCTCATCTTCGTCGGTCATGGTGCACGTTAGCCGAAAAACGCGACGAGGTTGCGAAAGGTTTGTGCAAGCCGTTGGAGGAATATCGTCCCTGCCGACCCGGATCGCAAGCTGGCGCTGCGGTCCAGGGGAACCAGCCTGGTTCCGTGCTCACGGTTCGTTACATATGATACCCAAAACTGAGGGTGCAATTTTCGATACCCATCGACAGATTCCCCGGCTCGTGTACACTGGCTCGCCCGGATCAAATCTGAGGTTCAACCCCACCGAGGAGGCTCCATATGGCAATTCAGGCGCATCTCGTTGAACTGGAACGGAAACACAAGAGTCTCGAAAACGAATTACACGAAGCACTCGTGCACCTTTCAACAGACGACCTGCAAATTGTTGAGTTAAAGCGCCGGAAATTGATGGTTAAGGACCAGATCGAGCGGTTGAAACATACCGCCGAAGAAACACTCCACTAGCCAACCTTCGCAAGCATCGCCGTCCTCCCGGGAGGAGCGCAATCGCGCTCACCCTCGGGGAGGTGCGCGTTTGCGCGCCTCGAAGGAAGCCTTGCCCCGCTATACCCCTGCCAGCTCGCCGACATGGTCCGCGATTGCCAGCGAAGATGTCAGCCCCGGCGATTCTATTCCGAACAGATTGATCAGTCCGTCGACGCCATGGTCGCGCGGCCCCTGGATCAGGAAATCCTGCACGGCCACCGCCGGCGGCACGATCTTCGGCCGAATCCCCGAATAGCTCGGCATCAGCGCGCCGTCCGGCAGTGTCGGCCAGTATCGCCGGATCGCCGGATAGAACCTGGCCGCCCGCGCCGGGTCGACGGCATAGTCGATCGTATCGACCCATTCCACGTCAGGACCGAACCGGGCCTGTCCCGCCATGTCGAGGGTGAGGTGCACGCCGAGCCCGCCCGGCTCCGGCACCGGATAGATCAGGTGTGAAAACGGCGCCTTGGCGCTGCAACTGAAATAGTTTCCTTTTGCGAGATAGGTCCGCGGTATCAGGTCGATCGGCATTCCGTCGATGCTGCGCGCGACCGCGGCGGCGCTAAGCCCCGCGGCATTGATCAGAAGCCCGCATTCAAGGCTGATCGGGGCGCTGCCGCCGGCGTCGAGTTCGATTCGATCACCGGCCGCCCTGGCGTGCAGCAACGCCGTATGAAAGGCAAAGGCTGCTCCGGCATCTTCGGCATCGCCGCGCAGCGCCAGCATGAAGGCGTGGCTGTCGATGATGCCGGTGGAGGGCGAGAGCAGGGCTGCGTCGCAATTCAGCGCCGGCTCCAATGCGCGCGCGGCATTGCCAGAGAGGGTTTGCAGATCGAGCACGCCATTGGCCTCGGCGTGAGCCCTGATCGACTGCAGTTTCGCGGTCTCATTCGCCGTCGTCGCGACGATCAGCTTACCGCAGTTGCGATGCGGGACGCCGTGATCGCTGCAGTATTGATACAGCGCGCGCTTGCCGCTGACGCACATCCGCGCCATCAGGCTCCCCGCCGGATAATAGATGCCGGCGTGGATCACCTCGCTGTTGCGCGACGAGGTTGCGGTCCCGATACCTTCCGCCGCCTCCAGGACGATTACCTCGCGGCCTGCCTGTGCCAGCCGCCGCGCGACGGCGAGGCCGATCACCCCCGCACCGATAACGACGCACTCAACTTTATCCATTCGCAGTTCGGACCCGGCTATTCAACTCGACGCGCCTGCGATGAGGCGGCTGCGTTGAGGATCAATCGCATTCGCACACTATCGCTCTGCCGAAAATCCCTATTTAGAGGCGTTTTCCGGCCCGCCTTGCCGTTAGTGAAGCATTAATCATGTCAGGGCAATTGCCATAATTTAAGATACATTTACAAGTTGCTGGGGTACGCGTTTACCCGATCCAAACCCGTGAAGTCAGACACTCCGCCGCGGAAAATCGGCGGGTGATTGATGGTTGACAAGAGTTCGTGGGCAGGCGGCAAGATTGTGGCTACTGCGCAGGCGCTAATTTGCGTGATCGCCGCTGTTGCGCCATTTGGGCCCGCCTGGGGCGGACCCACTGACTTCGCGCCGACAAGCTATCTCGGCTCTGCCGACCCCACCATGGTTTGGGAAATGCTGATTGCCGGCGTCGTTGTCAGTTCTTTTCTCGCAGCTATCGCGCTGTGGGTGCACTCGGCGTTGCGCAAGGTGAAGCGTTTGCAGTTACGCAGAAATGCATTTGTCAGCTCCGCCCTGAACCAGCTCAGCCACGGCGTGGTGATGACGGATGCGCAGAACCGGATCGTGTTCTGCAACGACCGCTATCTCGAGATCTATGGCCTGGCACGGCCGGATATTTCCAGAAACATGACCGGACCGGAGCTGCTGGAGATGCGGCGCAAGCGCGGCGTCCTCGACGTCAGCGTCGAGGACTTCTATGCACGCGCCGGCACCCCGGAGGGCCTCATTACCGAACTGCCCGGCGGGCGGTCGGTTCTGGTCAAATATTTTGCGCTGCCGAACGGCGGTTCGGTGGCGACGCACGAGGATTACAGCGAGCAGCGCAAGCTTTCGAGAGAGCTTGCATCGACCAAGCAATTCCTGGAATCGGTACTCGACAATGTGCCGGTATGTGTGGCCGCCAAGAGTATCGAGGACGGCCGCTACATTTTTGCCAACCGGGCGTTCGAGCGCTTCTCGCGCTTTTCCCGCGACATCATCCTCGGCAAGCGGGCCGACGAAATTTTCACGCCTGACACCGCCGCGCGCGTAGAAGCGGCGGACCAGGCAGCGCTCAAGTCCCCCGACGGCCAGTTCCGCACCGAGCTCGTGGTCGAGCGCGGTTCGGAACAGCGCGTTCTTGCCTCCAACCGCGTGATCGCGCGCAACGACAAGAATCAGCCGGAATTCCTGATCGCGCTGTTCGATGACGTTACCCACCGCAAATCGCTTTCCCAGGAGCTGGAAAGCAACAAGAAGTTTCTCGAACTGGTGGTCGATAATATTCCGGTCTCACTGATCGTCGAGCGTGTCAGCGACGGACGATATCTTCTCGCCAATCGCAGCGCCGAGACCATCCTCAACCGCCGGCGCGAAGACGCCACCGGATTGACGGCTGCGGATATTTTCAATCCGAAGGAAGCCAAGCTGATTATCGCACGCGACGAGGCGGCGATCAGGAAAGGCGGTCTGCTCACCGAAGAACACCCCATCAGCACCAAAGACGGCTTGCGGCTGTTCCTGACCCGCCGCATGACGGTGCTCGATGGTGCTGGCGAGCCGCAATATCTGATCAAGACCCACGAGGACGTCACCGACCGCCGCCAGACCGAATCGCGCATGGCCCATATGGCCTATCACGACGGCCTGACCGATCTGCCGAACCGCGCTGCATTCCTGCAGGCGCTGGCGCAGATGATCGAGGCCTGCGAAGGCACCGATGAGGAATTTGCGGTGCTGTCCGTCGACCTCGATGGCATGAAGGAAGTCAACGACGTGTTCGGCCCTGCGATCGGCGACAAGCTGCTGATCGAGGTGGCGCGCCGCCTTCAGACCACGGCGCGTGACGGCGTGGTGGCCCGGCTCTCAGGCGACGAGTTCGGATTGATCATCGACGGCAAGCAACCCGCCGCAGGTATCGCGCTGGCCGAACAGCTTGCCGAAGCACTGGCCAACGAGGTCCAGATCGACGGCAAAGCGGTGCGCACCGGAGTCACCACCGGCATCTCGGTATTCCCTCACAACGGTGCAGACGCCGCATCGCTGCTCGCCAATGCCGGCGCGGCATTGTTCCGCGCCAAGGTGGCATCGCGCGGCTCGATCAGCGTCTATGAACCCGAAATGGATCGACAGATTCGGGATCGCCGCCTGCTGCATCAGGATCTCTCGCTCGCGATCAAGAACGGCGAATTGTCGCTGCATTATCAGCCGCAAGCGATGTCACGCCAGACCGCCGCCTCTAGCGAAGTTATCGGGTTCGAGGCGCTGGCGCGATGGCACCATCCGGTGCGCGGCTTCGTGCCGCCCGCCGATTTCATTCCGCTCGCGGAAGAAAGCGGCTTGATCGTCGAAATGGGTGAATGGATCCTGCGGGAAGCCTGCCGGGAGGCCGCGTCGTGGCCGATGCCGCTGCAGATCGCGGTCAATCTGTCGCCGGCGCAGTTCATGCATGGCGATATGGTCAGCCTGTTGCATTCGATACTTCTCGAAACCGGCCTCGCGCCGGGCCGGCTTGAGCTGGAAATCACCGAAGGCGTGCTGATCGAGGATTTCGATCGCGGTCTGGCGCTGCTGCGGCGGCTGAAGGCGCTCGGCGTGCGTATTTCCATGGATGACTTCGGCAGTGGTTATTCGTCGCTGAGCTACCTTCAGGCGTTTCCATTCGACAAAATCAAGGTCGACCGCGCTTTCGTCATGAATCTCGGACGCAATCACCAATCGGCGGCGATCGTTCGGGCCGTGATCGGCCTGGGCCACGGCCTGGAGATGTCGATCGTCGCCGAGGGCGTGGAAACCCAGGAGCAACTCTCCTTCCTCTCGGACGAGGGCTGCGATGCAGTGCAGGGCTATTTTATCGGCAGACCTCAGCCGATCGGACAGTACGCCGCGCTGGTTGGCCGCAGCGGCGGCAAGACGGCGGAGCCTGCGCGCAAGACCGGCTAAAGCTTCGGTTCAGAACCGAGCTCCATGTTTTTGCTTGACGCGTTTTCTTCGTGCGAACCGGTACCCACTTCGCTTGAAAACGCTATGGTCGCCGCATGGCGGACTACGATCTTGCGATCCTCGGCGGCGGGTTGAACGGCGTCAGCGTGGCGCGCGATGCCGCGGGTCGCGGCCTGCGGGTGATCCTGCTGGAACAGGGCGACCTCGGCGTGGGCGCGTCCTCGGCCTCGCCGCGGCTGATCCATGGCGATCCCGCCCTGCTGGAGCGCAGGGCCTTTCTGCGCGTACGCGCCGCGCTTGCCGAGCGCGACATCTGGCTGCGGATCGCGCCGCACCTGGTGCGCCCGATGCGCTTTGCGATCCCCGCGCATTCCGAAGAGCGTCCGTCGTGGTTGCTGCGCTCGGGGCTATTGCTTTACGACCGGCTGGCCTCGCGCGCGACGCTTCCGGCATCAGCGACGATCGACGTCACGCACCATCCCGTCGGTAACGCGCTGAAGCGGCCATTCGGTACCGCGTTTGAATATTCCGATTGCGTGGTGGACGACTCGCGGCTGGTGGTCGCCAATGCCGTCGATGCCGCGGAGCGGGGCGCGGTGATCCGCACCGGCGCGCGTTGCGTTCGCGCCGACCGGCTCGACGTCTGGCGGCTGGTCGTGATCGACCGCGGCCATCGCCAGGTGATCACGGCGCGGGCGCTGGCCAATGCCACCGGCGCCTGGACCGCCTCGGTCGCGGAAACCGTGTTGCGCATGCTGCCGCCGCGCGTCGGCACCGCCCGGATCAGCCAGATTATCGTCAGGCGCCTGTTCGATACCGACGGCGTCTATGTGTTCCAGAACAGCGACCGGCGGCTGATCTTCGCAAGCCCCTACGAACGCGATTTCACGCTCATCGGCACCGTGGGGCACGCGTTCAAGGGCGATCCCGCGATCGTCTCGATGCCGGCTGGCGATATCGCGTATCTCTGCGATGCCGCTAACCGGTATTTTCGCGAGCGGATCGAACCATCGGATGTAATCCGGACGGTCTCCGGCGCCAACGCGGTCATCGACCCGCAAAGCCGGCGCGCCGCGCGCGATGGCTCGATGACGTTCGTTGCCGGGCGCCGCAAGGCGCCGCTGCTGACGATCTTCGGCGGTGATGTCACGACCTCGCGGCTGCGCGCGGAGCGGGCTGTTTCCAGGCTCACACCTTTCTATCCGATGTCGCCGCGCTGGACCGCGAAGACGCCGCTCCCGGGCGGTGATTTCGCGTGGACGCGGTTCGACGATGAGGTCGATGCGGCGCGCGAGCGCTGGCGGTTTCTGAGCGAGTCTCAGGCTCAACGTCTGATCGCCGCCTATGGCTCGCGCCTTGAGGCCGTACTCGGCAACGCCAAAGACCGGGCCGAACTCGGTGCGGCCTTTGGGCCAGAACTGACGGCCACCGAGGTCCGCTACCTCATGACAAAAGAATGGGCGCGCTTCCCGGACGACATTCTGTGGCGGCGCTCGAAACTGGGCTTGACCATGCGGCCGCAGGACCGCGACGCGCTGGCTGTGTTCATGGCGACGGCGGGGTCCTGAATTCTAGGCCAGGTCCTGCTTTCTCGGCCTCACGCCCGTTTCTCCGTTCCCTGCCGGGCTTCCCGCGACCAGGCCTCGTCGCGTAGCGAAGGCCTGCGGCGCAGACGGTCGGAGATCATCTTCGCCGCCTTGTCGCGGTGTCCGGCGCGCAGATATGCAACGATCAGGGTATCCTCCCACAGCTCACGCTGGGCATGGCTGCCGCCGATCCGCACGACCGCGGGCATCAACGGCTCGAGGATGCGGATCGCGTTTTCGTTGTCGCCCTCGGCGAACGCTCGAATGCCGCGACAAAGCTCGATGGCGGACGAACCTGGGGCGAGCTTGCCGTCGGCGTCACGAGCTTCCATTTGCGCCAGTCTGGTTGCCAGCACCCCGCTGCCCGTTGCCGCTGCGACCAGGGCGTAGTGGACATCGGCAAAGTGCGCGCCCGCCTGCGGGAAGAACCGGTCGCCATAAGCGGCGACTTCCTGCCAATAGGGCGCCAGACCTGTCTTGCCGAGCAGCGAAAGCCGCCACATTAGCGAGGCTGAGTCTGTAAAGACAATCATTGGCGGATACCGGGAATCAGGTGGCCTGATGTGTTGCTCATAGATTTTGAGCGCGCCGTCCAAATCACCGGCCTCGAGGGCTGTCAGGGCGATGTGCCAGGAAAGGTGTCCGTGCAAAAAGCTGGCGCGGTCATGCGCGGGCAGCCAATCGGAAAGAAATGTACGGCCTGTTGCCGCATCGCCTTGTTCAAACAGCGCGTGGGAGAGCGCATGTGCGGCATTTCCGTTTTCAGGCCGTAGCGCGATGGCCTGCTCGGTTAGCGTTCGGCCAACGCCGACATTTCCTGCCTCGGTATGTGACCAGCCCAGGTAGGTCAGGAACCACCAATCCTCGCCATATTGCTTCGCGTGACGCTCGCAGATCGCGACCCTTGCCGCGTCGTGGTCGGCACGGCCGGAGAAGGCATACAGACCGAAAGCACCGAGCAAAAGCGAAAGCACGAGTGCATCGCGAGGAAACTCGTCGAGATGCTGCTCGGCGCCGGCCAAAGCCACTCCTGGTTGCCCCTCGATGGCCGCGGCCGTGATCTCGACGTGCTGGCGTTCGCGCCGGGTTACTGTAGCAGCCAACTGACGCGCCTGCGCTGCCTTGGCACGTGCCTCGGTAAATTCCATGTTGAGCTGATGGACGCGAGCTCGCGCGATGTGAGCGAGTGCGAAGGCTGGATCTTCAATAATTGCGCTATCAAAAGCGTCGCCGGCTCCGTTCCAGGCCGAAAGAATACGGTCGGCACCGTCGCGATATAGCGCCGCTGCCCTGTCCGATACGGTGGTAAGCGGCAGATCGTACCTGTCCCGGTTCATCTTCCTCTCCCGCCAAATGAGGGTGAACTCCATTGCACCATGAAACCACCGGATTGTGGAGGTTTCTGGCGATAATATTGTGGCTGCGCCCGGTGTCACGGTTGAGCCGATGCCGATCCGCCGCTAGCGTGCAGCCGCGGATGGGCTGGCGAGGAATATGGCTGAGGAATTTTCGAAACCCGAAGCGGGCGCAGACGCGGCCGAGATTCCCCTTTTGCGCATCGATGCGGCGGTGAAAAAATTCGGCGGCTTCCGCGCTGTGGATCGGTTGTCGCTCGACATCAGGGCAGGGGAGTTTTTCGCCCTGCTCGGTCCCAGCGGCTGCGGCAAGACCACGCTATTGCGGATGCTCGCCGGTTTTGAGACGCCGGACGAAGGCCGGATCCTGCTTGATGGCAAGGACCTCGCGCAGGCTCTGCCGCACCAGCGTCCGATCAACATGATGTTCCAGAATTATGCGTTGTTCCCCCATCTCGCCGTGCGGGACAACATCGCTTTCGGTTTGAAGCGCGCCGGCATGGCGCGTTCGGAGATTAATACCCGCGTCGCCGAGATGGTCGCGCTGGTCAAGCTCGAAGGCCTCGAGCAACGCAAGCCCGATCAGCTCTCCGGCGGTCAAAAACAGCGCGTGGCACTGGCCCGCTCCTTGGCGCGGCGGCCGAAAGTGTTGCTGCTCGACGAACCGCTGGCCGCGCTCGACAAGAAGCTGCGCGAAAGCACCCAGCTCGAACTGATGGAGCTGCAGCGCCGGCTCGGTATGACCTTCGTCATCGTCACCCACGATCAGGAGGAGGCGATGATGGTAGCGAGCCGGATCGGCGTGATGGATGCCGGCCGTCTCGAACAGGTCGCAACCGCGCGCGACCTTTACGAGGCGCCCACTTCGCGCTGGATCGCCGAGTTCGTCGGCGACGTCAATCTGTTCGAGGGAGAGATCGCGTCGCGCGAGGCGGGTCGGCTGGCGGTTTCGACGCGGGTCGCCGGAACGATCATGGTCGCGGAGCCGCGCCAGCCGATCACGAAAACCATCGTCGCCGTCGCGATCCGGCCCGAAAAGGTCAAGCTGTCGCGCCGCGGCCCGGTGTCGGACGAGGGCAATGCGCATTCCATCAACCGGCTGGAAGGCATTGTGACCGATGTCGGTTATCTCGGCGGTATCACGACCTACAAGGTGAAGCTCGACAGCGGCGCGGTGGTGCGTTCGTCGATGGCCAATACGGCGCGGATCGATCTCGATGCCTACAACGCAAGCCAGCGCGTGGTGGCGTGGTTCACTCCCGACGACTGCGTGGTGCTGGAGCAATGAGCGCCCGCCGCATCTTCACGCGCCCGGCGCGGCTCGCCGCGATCCTGCCCTATCTGTGGATGGTGCTGTTCTTCCTGGTGCCGTTCGGCTTCGTGCTCAAGATCAGCCTGTCGCAAACCGCGATCGCGCAGCCGCCCTATCTGCCGGTATTCGATCCGACCCAGGGTTTTGCGGCGATCAAGGCGGCGTTGGCGGAGCTGTCGCTGGATAATTTCCGCCTGCTGGTCTCCGACAATCTCTATGTGTTTTCCTATTCGAGGAGTCTCGTCGTCGCCGTGGTCTCTACCTCGATCCTGTTGGTCATCGGCTACCCCATCGCCTATGGCATGGCGCGGCTGCCCCGGCGCTGGCAGGGGATCGCGATGATGCTGGTGATCGTTCCGTTCTGGACCTCGTTTTTGATCCGCATCTATGCCTGGATCAACATCCTGCAGCATGATGGCCTGCTCAACAAAATCCTGCTCGCGCTGCATCTGGTCTCGACACCGGTGGTGTGGCTGTCCACCGACAGCGCGATGTATCTCGGCATCGTCTACTCCTATCTGCCGTTCATGATCCTGCCGCTCTATGCGACGCTCGCCAAGATGGACCCGGCGCTGCTGGAGGCAGCCGGCGATCTCGGCGCTTCGCCGCGGCAGGCGTTCTGGCTGGTGACGTTTCCGCTGTCGCTGCCGGGCGTCGCCGCAGGGGCGTTGCTGTGCTTCATTCCGATCATGGGGGAGTTCGTAATTCCCGACCTGCTGGCGGGTTCTAATTCGCTGATGATCGGCCAGACCCTGTGGCTGGAATTCTTCACCAACAAGGATTGGCCGGTGGCCTCCGCGGTTGCGGTGGTGTTGCTGGTGCTGCTGGTGGGACCGCTGGTGTTGTACGACCGGCTGCAGCGGCGGGAGCTGGAGGGCAGTGGCTGATGGCCCGCGCCCAGAACGGACTTTCTCCTTTCAACATCACCGCGCTGGCGCTGGGCCTGGCGTTTCTGTACCTGCCGATCGTGATCCTCGTGGTCTATTCCTTCAACGCCTCGCGGCTGGTCACGGTGTGGGGCGGCTGGTCGTTGCGCTGGTACTCAGAATTCTTCAACGATCGCGCCATGCTGGAGGCGGCCTGGATGAGCCTTCGGGTCGCTATGGCCTCGGCCACCATCGCGACGCTGCTCGGCACGCTCGCTGCGGTGGCGCTGTCGCGCGGCGAGCGCTTCAGGGGCCGCACGCTGTTTTCCGGCATGCTCTATGCGCCGCTGGTGATGCCCGAAGTCATCACCGGGCTGTCGCTGCTGCTGTTGTTCGTGGCGCTGAACGCCGAGCGCGGCTTCTGGACGGTGACAATCGCGCACACCACGCTGACCATGTGCTTCGTTGCCGTGGTGGTGCAGTCGCGCCTTGGCTCACTCGATCGCAGCCTGGAGGAGGCGGCGATGGATCTCGGCTGCGATCCGGCGCGGGCGTTTGTCGCGGTGACGCTGCCGCTGATCGCACCTGCGATCGCAGCGGGCTGGATGCTGGCGTTCACGCTCTCGCTCGACGATGTCGTGATCGCAAGCTTCACCACCGGCCCCGGCTCGGCGACGCTGCCGATCCGGATCTATTCGGAGGTGCGGCTCGGGGTGAAGCCCGAGATCAACGCCATCTGCACCCTGGTGATCGGATTGATCGCCGTGGTCATTGTCGTTGCCTCGCTGGTGTCGAAGCTCACCAACGCCCGCGGCGAGACCGCCGCGCCGCTGTAAGTTTCGCAGCATTTCTTCACGAGCCGGCCGGCCCGTGCGGGACCGGGCCGATAGGCTGTATCGCCATTCTACCTAAAGATGTGAACTGCATCACAGCCTTTCGCGCCCGCCGAGGCGTAAACAGGCTTCGCGTCCGTCTGGAGCGCAAAGCGTATTGAAAAATTGCCGTTCGAATTTTCGTGATTCCCTCAGGTCAGCAAGGAGAATCCTATGGCTAAGGCGAAAAAATCGAAGTCATCGTCTGCAAGGCCGGAATCAAATCGCATTTGCAATCTGGTGCCTTCGCGCGCTACCGAGAATGATTGGACCTTCGAGAATGCCGTTGCGGCCGGCGCGTTGGCCGCAGCGCCCGCGGCGCCGCCGGCCAGCGTCGATCTTCGCGCCGCGTGGTGGGACATCGGCAATCAGGAATCGACCGGCTCGTGCGTGGGCTGGGGTTCCACCGACGGAGTCGCCCGCTACCATTTCGTCAAGGCCGGCAGGCTCGATCAGAGGGCGAAACTGTCGCCTCGCTTCACCTGGATGGCTTCGAAGGAAACCGACCAGTTCGTCAGTGCGCCGGAAACGATGATCGAAGGCGCCGGCACCAGCCTCAAGGCCGCCGTCGACATCTTGCGGAAATACGGCGCCGTGCCCGAGACGCTGCTGCCCTTCCACATCACGACCAACATGTATCTGGGCAACGAGAACACGTTTTTCGCTACGGCGGCGACGCGCAAGATCGCGTCTTACGTCAACATGCAGCGGAATTTCGCAAGCTGGCGCGCGTGGCTGGCGAACAACGGACCCATACTGGTGGCCCTCAACGTCGACCACACCTGGGATAACGCCACCGCGACCCAGGGCAAACTCGATACCTTCCAGCCTTCGACGGTCCGCGGAGGCCATTGCGTGGCGGCGGTGGGATATACCGCCGACCGCCGTTTCATCATCCGCAATAGCTGGGGCACGGCGTGGGGCGACAAGGGCTTCGCCTATGCGAGCGAGGCCTATATCAACGCCGGCTTTTTTAATGAGAGCTACGGCGTGACGCTCTGAATCGATACAGCCGGGCGAAGCCGTGGCCGGATGGAACATTCTTCTCCTCGCTCGCGTTGCCGCGCTGGTGGGCGCAAGCCTGTTGCACGTCACCAGCGCAGGCTCTGCCTGCGCGCAAAAGGCCGATCCCATGCCGTCGCTGACCGAAGCCGACAATGACCAAACGGTCGACCTTCGCGTCGGCGAAACGTTTCACGTCCGACTGCCGGAGAATGCGACCACGGGCTACCGCTGGACGATCGATCGCCTTGATGACGAAGTTGTCGAGGCGGTCGGATCGGAGCCGGATTATGCCGCTGGCTCGATCGGCTCCGGCGGCGCCGTAACGTTCACTTTCAGGGCAAAGAAGCCCGGCACGGGCGACATCGCGCTGAAGCACTGGCGCCACTTTGAAGGCGACGCGTCAGTCACCAACCGGTTTCGCCTTCGGCTGAACGCGCGACCCCGATGACGGGCTCCGCGACATCCGGGAACGAGCGTGTTATCGGCCCCGGATTTTGCTCATCCGGGAGTCCCGATTCGAGTTTCAAACAGCCAAAACAGTCTCAGACCCGCGCCTCGGCCGGGGCAGGTTCGCCGCCACCAACTGCCTGAACGGGCGTTCATCAAAATTAAAGGCCCGGGGATCTGAATTATTCGGCAACCTTCAGATACCATTTCACGTTATTGCTCCGGGAAAAACTCGGAAAGGTGCAAACCATGAAAAAGACAGCACTCGTTTTGGCAACAGCGGCCACGATCGGCCTTAGTGCGGTGACGGCGCCGTCTCCAGCCGAAGCCAGGGGTGGCTGGGGTTGGGGTGGCGCCCTCGCGGGCGGCCTGATCGCCGGTGCGGTGATCGGCGGCCTGGCCTCCAGCGCCTATGGTTACGGTCCCGGCTACGGTTACTACGGCGGCTATCCAGGGTATTACGGCGGCTATGGCTATCCGGCATATTACGGCGGTTACGCTCCCGCCTATTATGGAGGGTACACCACCGCTGCCTATGCACCGGTGTATTCCGGCTATCGATACCGTCGGGTGGTTCGCCCAGCGTTCGCCTACTATGCCGGCCCAAGGTATTACCGGCATCATAGGTGGCACCGTCGGCACTGGTGAGCTTCGCGGCTCCGGTAGCAAAATCGTCCCTGGTTGCCAGCAGCGCGGAAACGCGCGGCTGAACTTTCGGCTGTAGCCGTTCTTTTTGAGTCAGAGCAGCCAAATATTGGGTTGAATCGGCGCGGATGTTTGACTCACCTCGCCCCTCCTTGCGGGAGAGGCAGAGGCCGCCCTTGGCCGTCCTAAAGCGAAGCTTCTGCCATGTTGCATAGCGCCGGGTGCGGGGGACCATCCGCGAGCGGAATCTGTGGAGAGCCCTCCAAGAGCGAGCTTCGCTCGTCTCGACCCGCAAGCGCGCCGAGGGAGAAGTGGTCCGACGCTCCAACCTAAACTCATCACGCCATGGGGCGCGCCCTTGCCGGCGTCGACATCAATGCTTCGACGCCGAAATCAATGTGTGTTGCGCGAAATCGAGCCGACGAATTGTTCAGCCGGGTCTTGCCCTTCGCCGTTGTCCGCGGCGCGGCCGTTGATCCGCTGCTTCAGAAAAGCGGACGGCTTGAACACCACGACTTGACGCGGGGAAATCGGCAGATTGGCGGTCTTCGGATTGCGGCCGATGCGCTGGCCTTTTTTGAGATTTTTCTTCAGGGCTCTGTTTCCTTGCCGTCCAGAATCCACGGTCCTTACGTAAATGCGCATCGCGGCACCGGAATGCGACCCCGGATCACGCATCCGTTTATGAAAACGATGTCATTCAAGGCGCGACATTCCGCGCGCTGCGCCATCGATCCGTTTCCCGTCACCGACGGCGCGCGACGAGAACACCGAGCAGAAACGCGACCAACAATGAACCAAGAGGCGCTTCGCGCGCAATATTGCTCAGGATACTCAACGGCATTCCCGGCTTCCGGCCAGCGTCGATCGCGCTGCCGAGGCGCTGCGCTGTGTCGCTGACTGCTTCAGATACCTTCTCGATGGTGGGCTTGGGTTCCTGCGCCGGATCAAGGCCATCATAAACGGGTGGCCGGGCCTCATCGCTCATGGCTAAATCTCCAGTCGATGCTGGCAATCGATGAGAAGAGGAATCGTTCCGGGTGATGGCCCGATGCAAGCTTGTCGACCGGCAAACCCGTCAAGGACCAAAATTATTTTCGAGCGAACCATCCGGCTGGCTCTTTCACTGCCTAGCCCGGCGAGACTCGCCCAGCATGGCGCGATACCTGCCCGACGTCAGTTCGGCTTCGCCGCATCCGCAGACGCCGGCGCGCTCGCCGGCGCGACGGCATCGGGCGCCGCGGGCTTTGGTACGCTGCCGGTAAAACGTTCCAGCACCGAGCGCACGGCGTCGCGGGTCTTGCGGTCCTTGACCGCATCGAGCAGCGGCGCGGAGGCCGGCGAGCGCCGGATCAGGCTTTCCGGATCGGGAAAGATCAGCGGATCGTCCCACGGGCCCTGCACCACGAACGGCAGATCGAAGCTCGGCGTGGCATTCGCCGCCGAGGTCAGGCTGGCAACGCCCTTCATGTCGTATTCGCGCGCCGGCACCGAGGCGGTGCCGGTCATGGTGATCCGCGCCGCCGGTCCTTCCAGGCGGATATCCTCGGCGGTGGCAATGCCCTCGGCAAATTTCAGCGCGATGGTCAGATTGTCATAGGGCGTCGAGCCCGAGCGGAAATTTCCGCCGCCGGACAGCGGCCGGCGCTCCAGCCGCTTCAAGAGCTGCTCGACATTGAAGCCTGAGATCGCGCCGTCATG
>VAZH01000403.1 GCA_005884465.1 Alphaproteobacteria bacterium
CCGAGTGTTGACTCCTCCACTGTCTGTGGTGCGCTGGAATTTATCCACTTGGCTTTACTTTCTACCGCCTGCCTCCACTTTTTAACGGATCCACTCATGGTTGATAGAATACAAATAAATTTTTGAGAAGTGTGAGCTAGCTCACACTTGGAGAAAAACCTCGCTCTCGACCTGCAGGCTGTCCGAGGGCGGCGGTGGCGATGTCCATCCGCCGCGCGTACCAAACAAATTCCGCGACTGTCGCTGAACAGCCGGAATCGTTAAGGGTTTTCGGATGCCTGCCTGGCGCAGGCGCGAGGGGGTGCACGGAGGCAGGCGTCCGAAAAGCCTCGAAGGAGGAAAGCGCGGGGTCTTTTGCGCTGGCGGTGGTGTCAGTCTATGGGGATTTGGCGCGAGGCTGTGAGGCGCTTGCTCGCTTTCGGGTGGGGACACCGGGCGGGTGAGTGGCGCGAGGGTGATCTTGGTCGGTCTGGGTGCGGTGGGAAGGGTGGTGTCGCGCTGTGGGATTTGGGTTTTTGCGCGCGAAGGCGGCGCTGGCGGTTGCCGTCGGTTGAGCGTGGGCGCTACCGGGGAGATCTCGGCGCAGGACAGGCGGAGCGGCAGAGGGCGGCGACACGAGCGTGTTGGTCATGAGCTGTCGTGGCCGATTGACGGTAGGGGCCACAGGCGGGGCTGGCAGCCGGGTTCGAACGTCTCGATGATGATCATCCGCCCGCCGCAGCAAGGACAAGCATTCCAGTCTTGGTCTAGGCGACCATTTTTGGCGACGTCGGGCTCCCGGCTCGACGGGGCCGGGTCGGGTACGCGGAGGAGGCGGCGGGCCAATGCAATATTGTTCGCCCGGTTGGCATTGGCGAAAAGGCCGTAGTGACGGATGCGGTGAAAGCCGTCGGGCAGGACATGGATCAGGAAGCGGCGAATAAACTCGTCGGCGTCGAGCGTCATCAGCTTGTAGCGAGCGCCGGCTTTGGCCCGGTAATCCTTCCATTTGAAGGTCACGCGCTCGCCGTCGAAGGCGACGAGCCGGCTATTGGCAATAGCAGTCCGGTGTGTGTAGCGGGAAAGGTAGCCGAGGACGGCATCGGGTCCGCCAAAAGCCCGCTTGGCATAGACGACCCATTCGACCTTGCGCAGTGCGGCGAGGAAGGTTTGGAAGGCTGCCGGCTCGGCGAGGGCGGCCTGGTCGGTGAAGAACTGCAACCGCCCGGCTTGGTAGGCGGCAGTCAGGCTTTCGAGGAACAGGCGACGGAAGAGGCGCGAGAGCACCTGAACGGAGAGGAAGAAGCGGGACCGGCAGGCAATCCAGGAGTCGCCATCGGGAGAGACGCCGCCGCCGGGGACGATGATGTGGGCGTGCGGATGGTGGCACCCACCCCCACAATACCCTGAGCGCAGATAGTACGGCTGTTCAGGTCTTCTACCCCTTCCACCCGCTTCATGGTGCTACCCTCCAGATCCTTCGCAGACCGAAGCGGGGAGATGGGGCGGTCTGTGTCATGGACCCAGCCGGGAGGCGACTGAAGATTCCCGTCTGGATGCTGTTGTCGGAGTGCGCTGAGATCAGGATCTCGCGACGACCGCACCTGGGTAAGGAAGCCCTCCTATCTCTCGCTTCATTGATCGCCTCACAACTCGCCTCCAAAGACCGTGGTCACGATAACCTTCAAACGCCCGTTAGCGGATGCGAGGGAGGTCGTCATGGTGCAACTTCAACTTCTGGACCTGATGATCCCGAAGGAATGCGGTGCCGTGCCAATGGACGCAGCGACACGCGCCGATCTGATCGATCTCATGGCCCGCCTTCTGGTAGCGGTCTTTCACGAGGAGGGGGGAAGAGGCAATGACAGAGGTCCTGTACAATCCCAAAATCAAACCGGAGCACCTGGCTCGCAAGGCGATTGTCTACCTTCGGCAATCCAGCGAAAAACAAGTACGACAGAATAAGGAAAGTCAACTCCTCCAGTATGCGGTGGCCGAACGGGTGCGTGCGCTGGGCTGGAAGCAAGTCGAAATCATCAATAGTGACCTGGGATCGAGCGCGGGCCTTGCCTCCGCTCAGCGGGAAGGCTTCGAGCGTGTCCTCAGCTTGGTGGCACTGGGAGAGGTCGGAATCGTCGGCAGCCGGGAATTATCGCGGCTATCCCGCACCGACAAAGACTGGTGTCGGCTGCTGGAGGTTTGTCAGATCTTTGGAACGCTTATCGCTGACGAGCAACAGGTCTACGATTTGAATTATCTCGACGATCAATTGGTGCTGGGCATCAAAGGAACGCTCAGCGTCGTGGAACTCAAGGTCATACGCCAACGATTGCTGGCGGGGCAGGAGTCAAAAGCGCGCCGCGGCGAACTGTTCAAAAGACTCCCGATTGGGTATGCCCGAGACCCCGTGGGTAAGATTGCGTTTCATCCCGACCGACGGGTCTGCGAAGCGCTTCAACTCGTGTTCGCCAAGTTTCGAGAACTGTGGAGCGTGCGTCAGACATTCCAATGGTTCTGTGATCACGACGTGGAGCTGCCGGCCAACCCCATTCAGGGAACGCGGCTGATCTGGAAGATTCCGTCGCAGAGCCTGATCCGCGATATTTTGCGCAATCCCTTCTATGCTGGTGCCTACGTTTGGGGACGGCGTCCGGTAATGACCTTGCTGGTGGACGGCCGGCTTGAGAAACGTCAGAGCGCGATGCGCCCCGCCGAAGAGTGCCGCGTCTTCATCCGCGATCATCATGTAGGTTATATTGACTGGGCCACATACGAAGAGAACCGACGAATGATGCGGCGTAATTCCGTGAACCGGGAGGGGGAGGAGTCGATGGCGGCGATTCGCGCCGGCCAGGGTCTTCTGGTCGGGCTCCTCCGCTGCGGACATTGTGGGCGCAAGCTGCATGTACGGTATTGGGGTGGTCGCGGCACCAATGCACGCTACCTTTGTAAGGGCGACTATGATGGTGGCGGGCAGTATTGCATCGGCTTTGGCGGCAGCTCGGTAGACCGCCGGGTAGGACAAGAACTACTAAAGGTGATCGCGCCTTTGGGGGTGGAAGCCAGTCTGCGAGCCTTGGAAGAACTGAGCGCCGGCGGCGCCGCTCGACGTGCCGCCCTGTCCCGCAAGCTCGAGCAACTGGTGTATGAGGCAAAGAAGGCCTTCGAACAGTACGACGCGGTGGATGCCCGGAATCGACTTGCAGCCAGCGAGTTGGAACGGCGGTGGAACGAAAAGCTGGAAGAAATCGAGGCAGTCAAGCAACGGCTTTCCTGTCTTGATGCCCAGCGCTACTCGTTATCGCCTGAAGAGGAAATCAGAATACGTTCGATGGGAGATCACTTTGCTGGAGTCTGGCAGAGTGACCACTGTCCTCCGACACTCAAGAAGATGATCTTCCGCACAGCCATCGAAGAGATCATCGTGCGCACTGACCAGGATAAAAAGAGCCTTGAGTTGGTGATTCACTGGAAGGGAGGCGCGCATACGCAACTCGCGATGGAGCGGCCGCGTTCCGCAACAGAAACCGCCACGCCCGCGGAGGCGCTGGAGATCATTCGTCGTATGGCTGTTCGCTACGGCGACGACCAGATTGCCTCTGTGTTGAACCGACGCGGCTATTCTACCGGCAAAGGGATGCGATGGAATCAGATTCGCGTGGCGACTGCCAGGCGCAACCATTCCATTGCCGGTCAAAAGCGAGCTCTGGCTGATCCGGAGAGAGTTAGCTTGAGCCAAGCTGCGCGAATATGCGGCGTCAGTCATCGCACGATCGAACGGCTGGTGGAGGCCGGTCTGCTAAAGTGCGAACAAGTAACTCCTCGTGCACCCTGGGAAATTCGTCGCACTGATTTGGATGCCGAACCCATTCGCGGGATTGTTGGCCGCCTCCACCGCACTGGCAAACTAATTTTGCAAGGGGGCTGCGCGGAAGATCAGCTTGCCTTGTTCATTGAAAATGCAGGAGATGATAATGCCAGGCATCATGAGTGAGGGTT
>VAZH01000404.1 GCA_005884465.1 Alphaproteobacteria bacterium
ATGAACAGGACGGTGCACAGCGCCGGTTCGCAGTTCTCCTGGATCCGCTCGACCGAGTGCTTGAGATCGGCCGGCATCTCTTTCTCGACGGGTTTGAGTGCTTCGTCGAGCTCATAGTAAGCCGCATGCTCACCGGTCGTCGAGACCATCAGCATGGTCATGCCGGGACGTGACTTCTTCGGGTCGAACGGACCGAGCACCGAGAGTGGATCGGATATTTTGGTTCCGCCCCAGCCGGTGCCGGGCTCGGCCACCTGGAAATAGCGGCCGGGCGTCGACCGCCGCCCTTTCATCTTGATTCCGGTGTCGGGAATATCGAGCAGCTTGCCGGCCTGATGTTCCGAGAGAACGCCGGTGATGTGGTCATCCACCACAACGACTTCGTCGACCTTGCCGTGCCATTGTTTTGCAAACATGCCGATCGTCGCCGAGCCGCAGCCGACCCGCATGCGCTCCTCGGGGACACCGTTCACGATCGGTGGATATCCGGCCTGCACCACCACCGTTGCACCGCCATCGATCGTCAACTCGACCGGCTTGCAGTTGCTCAAATCCATCAGCGTGTCGCAGGTGACACGGCCCTCTTTCTTGGAGCCGCCGGTGAGATGATGCACGCCGCCCAGCGACAGCATCTGCGAGCCATATTCGCTGGTGGTGACGTGACCCACGGCCTCGCCCTGCGCCCGCACCGTCGCCGTCTCCGGACCGAGATATCGATCGGTGTCGATCTTCACCTTGACGCCGCAGTAACTGAAGATGCCTTCGGTCACCACGGTGACCATATCGATGCCGTCGATCTCGGAGGAGACGATGAAGGGCGCCGGCTTGTAATCGGGATAGGTGGTGCCGGCGCCGATCGCGGTCACGAAAACGCTGGGCTCGTGGACGATCTTGCCGTCCCAGTCGCCGCCGGCCTGGAACGGCACCAGCCGTCCGCCATGGGATACCGTTCGCTGCAGGACGATATGCGGATCGACGCGCACCAGCTCGCCATTATGGTTGGCGTAACGATCGCAGGCGCCCGCCGCCCCCGGCTTGATATAGCACATCACAGGGCAAGCATCGCAGCGGATCTTGTCGTCGACCGGAGCGGTCGTGGTATCAGTCAGCATGAACACGCTCTCAAAGCCAGCGTCAGACTGTCGGATAAACCAATTGGTAGCGACGTATCATCAACGCGAGTTCAGGCGGCCTTCACAATATCGCATCTCTCGCCGCCTGGCATTTTGTTCGTATACAAACGATGTTGCGCGCGTGTCGAAAAACTGTCAAGCGTGTTTGGAAGCTAAAAAGCCCGCTGCCGAATAAAAGTTCAATTGCCTTGGGATCCTGTTTACAAACCGGGCGGATCGCTTCGCTTGGACGGCCGGCTTGCACGTTTGTATGCAAACGGTATCTTCGCAAGGGTTTATCGCGATGTTTTGCAGCGCAACCAGCGGGCCGGAACCATCCGCATGACGCAGACCCCGATCCGCCTGACGGTCAACGGCAGGATGCACGATGTCAACGCCGACCCCGATACCGCGCTGCTTTACGTGTTGCGCAACGATCTCGAATTGAACGGACCGAAATACGGCTGCGGCCTCGGCGAATGCGGGGCCTGCGCGGTGCTGATCGACGGCGTCGCAGCACGTTCCTGCGTAATACCGATCAACGGCTGCGTCGACCGCGACATTGTGACGCTTGAGGGCCTCGGCTCGCGCGATCATCCCGACCCGGTGCAGGAGGCCTTCATCGCCGAACAGGCCGTGCAATGCGGCTACTGCCTCAACGGCATGATCATGAGCACCAAGGCGCTGCTGCTGCGTACCCCTCACCCCTCGGAGACCGAGCTGCTCGAAGCGCTGCGCTACAATTTGTGCCGATGCGGCGCACATATCGAGATCATGCGCGCGGCAATGCGGGCGGCGGGTGCTCTCGCCGAGGCGCAAGATTGATGGCGCCAGGGCCTGCGGACAATCGTGAGCTTCGGCCCGGATCGCTCTCGGTGGTTCGTCCGGCTGCTTCCGGCGGGAAAGGTGCATTCGAAACTTTCGTGAAAATAACGGCCGACGGTTCGGTCACTGCGTTCAACGGTCATGTCGATCTCGGCACCGGCATTCGCACCGCACTGGGACAGATCGTCGCCGAAGAACTCGACGTGTCCTTTGCGCGCGTCATCGTCGTGTTGGGCGATACCTCGCGCGTTCCCAATCAAGGCGCGACCATCGCCAGCGAAACCATCCAGATCACGGCGGTGCCCTTGCGCAAAGCTGCGGCGCAGGCGCGGCATTTTCTGATCGCGCGCGCGGCGGAACGGCTCGAGCTTCCCATCGAAGATCTTGCGATCGAAGACGGCCTGATCCGCGGGAAGGACAACCGCAGCGTCAGCTATGGTGAATTGATTGCCGGCGAGACCATCCGGCTTGAATTGGCCGACGACGTTCCGGTGAAAGCGGTTAACGCCTACACCATCGTCGGGCATTCGGTACCGCGCATTGATCTGCCGGCGAAGGCGACCGGCGAAACCGTCTATGTTCATGACGTGCGCGTGCCCGGCATGGGGCACGGCCGCGTCGTGCGTCCGCCCTACGCCGGCGTCGATGCAGGCGCCTTCGTCGGCAACAGTTTGATCGCGGTCGATGAGTCTTCGGTGCGCGATATTCCGGGGCTGGTCGCGGTCGTCAGGATCGGTGATTTCGTCGGCGTCATTGCCGAGCGCGAGGAGAATGCGGTCAAGGCGGCGGCGCAGCTCAAGGTGAGCTGGAAGCCGACGCCGACGCTGCCGGACTTGAAGGACATCGAAACGGCGCTGCGCGCCAATCCGTCGACGCCGCGGACCCTGATCGACAAAGGCGACGTCGATGCGGCGATCGCCGCCGCCGCAAAGCCGATGCATCGGGCGTATGTCTGGCCCTACCAGATGCACGGTTCGATCGGCCCGTCCTGTGCCGTCGCCGACTATCAAGAGGGTCACGTCCGGGTGTGGTCCGGCACGCAAAATCCTCACATTTTGCGCGCCGACCTCGCGCTATTGCTGCGGCGTCCGGAGACAGACATCGACGTGATCCGGATGGAGGCCGCCGGCTGCTACGGCCGCAACTGCGCCGACGATGTTTCGGCCGACGCGGTTCTGCTGTCGCGCGCGGCCGGCCGTCCGGTCCGCGTGCAATTGACGCGCGAGCAGGAGCACGCCTGGGAGCCAAAGGGCGCCGCCCAACTGATGAACGTCAAGGGCGGACTGCGCGCCGACGGCAGCGTCGCTGGATATGATTTTGCGACACGCTATCCCTCCAACGGCGCCCCTACCCTGGCGCTGCTGCTTACCGGAACGATTGCGCCGGCGCCTGATGTGTTCGAGATGGGCGACCGCACCGCGATCCCACCTTACGATTACGAAAACATGCGCGTGGTTGCGCATGACATGCCGCCGATCGTGCGCGCATCGTGGTTTCGTGGCGTCTCGGCGCTGCCCAATACGTTCGCGCACGAATCCTATATCGACGAACTGGCTGCCGAAGCCGGCGTCGACCCGATCCAGTATCGCCTGCGCAATCTCAAAGATCCGCGCGCGATCGATCTGGTGGAGGCCGTCGCCGAGCGTGCCGGCTGGACCTCTCGCCCGGTCTGGAAAGAGCCGGTCGCCGAAGGCGACATCGTGCGCGGGCGCGGCTTTGCCTACGCGCGTTATGTCCACAGTCAGTTTCCGGGCTACGGCGCGGCGTGGTCGGCCTGGATCGCCGACGTCGCCGTCAACAAGGCGACTGGCGATGTCAGCGTGACCCGCGTCGTTGCCGGCCAGGATTCCGGCCTGATGATCAATCCGGACGGCGTCCGTCACCAGATCCATGGCAACGTCATCCAGTCCACCAGCCGCGCACTGATGGAAGAGGTTTCGTTCGACCGCAATTCGGTGACGAGCCGCGAATGGGGCGCCTACCCCATCATCACCTTTCCGGACATTCCAAAGATCGACGTCTTGATGCTGCCGCGTCAGGATCAGCCGCCGCTCGGCGTCGGTGAGTCCGCATCCGTTCCGAGCGCCGCCGCGATCGCCAACGCGATCTTCGACGCGACCGGTGTGCGTTTTCGCGAATTGCCGTTCACGCCGGAGCGAATCCTCAGGGGATTGCGCGCCGAACAGGATGCGGCGCAAGACGCATTGCCCTTAGCGGCACCGAAGCCCCCGGGCCCGACCGACAAATGGAAAAATCCGTTTGCTGGACGGCGCGGTGCGCTGGCAACGGTCGCAGCATTATGCGCCGCGGTGGCCGGCATCGGAGCCGCTGCGCTGCCGTGGCGCTCGATCGCGCCGATCGCGCGGCCGGATGCGTCGGTGTATTCGGCCGCCACCATCGCCCGCGGCCGGCAGCTTGCCGCGCTCGGCGACTGCGCCGTCTGTCACACCGAGGCCAATGGTGCTCTCAACGCGGGCGGCCGAGCTCTCGAGACACCGTTCGGGATCATCTACAGCACCAACATCACGCCCGATCTCGAGACCGGGATCGGCGCCTGGTCCTACCCCGCCTTCGAGCGCGCCATGCGTGAGGGCATCCATCGCGACGGAAGACATCTCTATCCGGCGTTTCCCTACACGCATTTCGCCAAGGCAACCGACGCCGACCTGCAGGCGCTCTATGCTTATCTGATGGCGCAGGCGCCGGCGCGCGCCGACACTCCAAAAAACGCGCTGGCGTTTCCCTTCAACTGGCGTCCACTGATGGCGGGATGGAACGCGCTGTTTAACCAACAAGGCGTGTTCGAGGCTGACGCAACGAAGTCGGCGATGTGGAATCGCGGCGCCTATCTGGTCGAGGGTCTTGGCCATTGCGGCGCTTGTCATTCGCCGCGCAACGCGCTCGGTGCAGAGAAGGCAAAAGCCCATCTGGCGGGTGGTTTTGCGGAAGGCTGGGAGGCCCCGCCGCTGACCTCGCTGTCGCATGCACCGATCCCCTGGAGCGAGGATGAGCTGTACGCCTATTTGCGGACAGGCGAATCCCGCTTTCACGGCGTCGCCGCGGGTCCGATGGCGCCGGTGGTGAAAGAGCTCGCCGGCTTGCCCGACCTGGACATTCGCGCCATGGCGATCTATCTCGGCTCGTTCAACGACAGCGCGATCAATGAACCGGCGCAAGCCGCGCTCGCCGCCAAACTTGAAACCTTGACCAGCACAAGAAGCGCGTCAGCCTCCCCCGTCGGCGCGCGCATCTATCAGGGCGCCTGCGCGGTTTGCCATGCGGTCGGTGGCGCGCCGTTATTCGGCAGCCGACCGTCGCTAGCGCTGAACAGCAATTTGCATAGTGCCGTGCCGGACAATCTGATCCAGGTGATTCTGCACGGCATTGCTTCCCCGGTATC
>VAZH01000405.1 GCA_005884465.1 Alphaproteobacteria bacterium
TTTCACCGGCGATCTTTAAGCCCAAGTGAAATCTGGTCCTGACGTGTTCGCCGACGCCCTCGTTCCCAGTGCCGCTGTTGATGCCCGGCGCTTTTCTTTTTCCCCAGAATCCTTTTTGCGATCTCTCAGGTGCGCGCCGGAAAAAAGCGTTTCCGTCGGAATGGCGTTAGTGGCCCACCGTTTATTGCGCGGATTACGTTGCTCCCATTTGGTACAGCATCGATGCGCCACGTCGCTGGCGCGCGAAGGTGTAAACGGCATTTGTCCGCA
>VAZH01000406.1 GCA_005884465.1 Alphaproteobacteria bacterium
GTCTAACTCCGCTCAGTGCGCCAAGTTGGCATTAGGTCGGGCCGCCAAGCGGGCTTATTAGCTCCTAATTCCGCCGCCAGACGGAACTCGCCAATATCGGCAACGTTGGGCGTTCTAGGCCGCTCAAGGCGATGCCGACGCAGGCTTTCAACGCGATCAATATGCGCGAAGCCATGGTGCGATGGCCGCTGGCCCGTCCTGCTGCCTGACCCTGCCCGGATCAACGCGCGAACGTGAATTGACTTTGAATAACCCTACCCATTTGATCCGCACCTGGAAAGGAGCTCTGATGCGCATTCAGACTTTGGCGTTTTTGACGATCGCGGCAGTTTTGACGGCGGCGCCGGCTCGGGCCCAGACATACGATCCGGCTTATCCGGTTTGCCTGCACGTGTACCCTTGGGGAGGGGGTGACTATTACGAATGCCGCTATACCACCCTGCCTCAGTGCAACGCGTCGGCATCGGGCCGCGCCGCCCAGTGCGTCATCAATCCATATTTTGCGGGCGTGCAGGTGCCCGCGAGAGCACAGTATCGGCGGCATCGCCAGATCTTCTAAATGGCTTGCGGCCTTTCTTTCACTCGAGCAGCCGTATCATCGGTGCCGCTTGATTCGAGCGTCGGCGCGTGAACGATGTCTTTCGTATCGCAGCAAGTTTGTATCGGAGCAAGGTTGTCATGCATGAGGATTACGAGGGAGTTGGGCGTCTCGATGGATGAACAGCAAGGGACGACAATTAAGCCGGCGCCCTTCGCAAGGAATTGGCCGCTATTAAAGGGCAGCGCGCGGCATATCCCTTTTTCTTGAGACGGCAGCCAGCGCGTTTTTTACCTGATTGCGCCTGTCGAGCCGATCAGTGATCCCTCAGAAAAGCATCATAGACCATCTTCCTGAACGCGGCCCTGATGCGGCCGGCCGCGCTCGTTCTGGGTCTGCTTCATCAGGATATAGATCACGTCGTGCTTGGGATCGAGCCGAAATAGGTGCCGGTGCCGGAGTCCCATTTGAGTTCCCCGATCGAGCCGGTTTTGCTAGTCCCGCATCGGTGCGCACGGCTAGGCCGTAGCCGAATCCAAAACCATCGCCGGCAAAATAGAAATAACGCGCGCGACACGCCGGTGCCTGGTCCGACCTCATCCGTCGTCATGTGTTTGAATGCGCCAGGGCTGAGATAGCGCCTGCCCTCAAGCTCGCCGCCATTGAGAATCATCTGAGCGAAGCGCGCATAATGCGCTTCCGAATAGACCGTCCGCAGCCTGTTGCCGCCAATATATTCATACCCGGCCGAAGCACGTCCCTGATCGTCAATTACCGCTGCTGGAACGAGCTGCAGTATCGGCTCGCCCTGCGAGGTTGTTACCCCTGTCTTAGGTACGCTCTGTTACCTATGTCTCCGGGCTGGACACGGTGAAGGGTGGCGGAGCCGGAGGGATTCGAACCCTCGATAGGGCTTTACAACCCTATAACGGTTTAGCAAACCGCCGCCTTCAGCCTCTCGGCCACAGCTCCATTGAGGCGGATATGCCCGACGCGGGGGCGAGCCGCAAGCGACAGATTCCAGGTTGCCTAATTCAGAGCCATCTAGCGACACCTGGACTCCTGATCGAGGCTCTCCGCTGCATCCTGAAGCCGGCGCCACGCATTGTTACACGCGCGTCGCAAATGCGTCACGGATGAGGCAAAGCAAGTGTTGGGAAATCTTTCCATGCTGATTTGTGCTGCCGTTTCGGGGATGCGGGGCGCTTGCAATCGAAATTCGCGCAATGAGAATGTTGGGCCAATTCGGAAACCGTCGCTGCGCAAGTTTCAAGTGGTCCTCGCGCGCGCGGCGGCGGTATCGGTTGTTACCGGCGCTAGTTGAAATAGGACTTTGGGCCGAAAAATAAGGGCTTCCGCAATCTCGTCTGCTTTGATGCGGAACCCTGGTCGCTGCGATGACGCTGTGCGGCTCATGACGAATCGCTCATTTTTTCGATCGAACTGCACGCCAGCGATCTCGCGCGCTGCGATTTGATCGCCGAAGCGGCAGCTCTCCTTCGCTGATCGTTCAGAGAGAATTTATCCGGGACGAATTGATTGCCTCGGTCGCTCGATTCGCTGCGGATAAGGTGTGCACGACGGAAAACCGGTGGATCGACTGCCTGTGCAGCGATCTGCAGGCTAAATCGCACTAATCGAAAACAGTTTTGGAAAACAATGGCTTGCGATGAATGTTCGATCACGGCTGCGTGTTATTTGTGCAACACCCATCCAAAAACGGCCGGACTCCCCGCGTTCTGAGCGGTTCCTTTGTTGCGTGTGCAGAAGCCTTCGGTAATTGTGACGTTGCGACGGAGGGGGGCATCCCGAGGTCGTCCCGTTCTAGGTGGTTCGCTTAAGTCCCTCGCGTTCATGCGGGAGTGTCCGAAGGCGCGAAGCGGCTAAGCGGGTTTCAAGGGACTAAGGGAACCAACCTTGGGGTGTTTTCCGCCCAGCGGATCCGGAACCTTCCCTACAGAGCAACTTGGAGGTTAACATGAAGATGGTTAAGAGCCTTATCCTCGGCTCAGCGGCGGGTCTGCTCGCCATGAGTGGGGCACAGGCAGCCGATCTTCCCGTCAAGGCCAAAGCGGTCGAATACGTGAAGATTTGCTCCCTGTATGGTGCCGGATTCTGGTACATCCCTGGCACCGATACCTGCATCAAGCTAAGTGGTTATCTGCGCGTTGACGTGGTGGTCAACACGAACTCCGACGACACCGGTAACACATCGGGCGCCGGCGGTGCGAAAAACCGGTTTACCAATGGCTACACTTGGCGTTCGCGTGAAGACCTCGCCATTGATACACGCACCGCGACCGAATATGGCGTTGTCCGCACCTTCTTTGATGCGACCTTCAGCTGGACGACGGGCACCTACGCAGGGAACGGGACCGGAGCTACTGTTTACGAACCGATTGGGCCGTCCCCGTTCAGTTCCGCGCCGAACAATGCTAACGCAGGCGCGGTTGCCGGCGGTACGGTCGGCGTGTACTACGCCTTCATCCAGTTCGCTGGCTTCACGATGGGTAAGGCCATCTCGCCGTTCAGCGCTCCCTGGACCAACTATCCGGGCAACAACTTCGACGGTCTCGTCGGTGGTGGCGGCACGGTCACGGGTGTGAACCAGTTCATTTACACCGCCCAGTTCGGCAATGGCGTGTCGGGTACGATTGGCGTGCAGGATCAGGTCGCCTATTATCAGGCTGGCGTCCAAAATCTTGGCGCTACTGCGGTTGTTCCCGGTACTGGCGTTATTAGCGCTACTGGCGCTGCCAGCGTTCCTGGCGGTACTGCCGCTCTTGGCGCGTTTGGCGGCAGTGACTACGCCGGAACGATTGCTCCCGACATCATCGGCGTGTTGAAAGTTGACCAGGCCTGGGGCCTGTTCCAGGCTTCGGTGGCCGCGCATGACAACCATGTCGCGTATTACGGCGCTACTGAAGTTACTGGCCATCCTGGCGACAGGTGGGGTTGGGCAGGTCAGTTGGCCTTGTCGCTCAAGACCCCGATGACGGGAGCCGGTGACGTGATCAACGTCCAGGGCGTCTATACGGACGGCGCAACCCGCTACAATATCCAGGACTTGGCGGGCTCGGCAGGTGCGAACACCATTTATGGTGGCACAGGCCTAGCTGGAGCCTACCAGAGCGTTGGATTCGGCATTGCTCCTGACACGGTGTTCGCAACCGGATTTCAGCAGCAGTTGGTCCAGACCTGGGGTATGCGCGGTGGGTTCACCCACAACTGGGATCCCTATTGGAACTCCAGTATCTACGGTGCTTGGGCCAGCGTCCATTATAACGGCACGGCTAAGACCCTGATCTGCGGTGTTGGCGGACTGGTGGGTGGTTCGTTCCGGGGCACACTCAATCCCGCGGGTAGTGGAACTGCTGTCACCAGCTGCGATCCCGATTACAACATTGCGCAGCTTGGTTTCATCACTCGGTGGACTCCCGTCAAGAACCTGACCTTCTCGGGTGATGTTACCTTCACCCATCTGGATCAGAAGATGGCGGGCACCGCCCTTGCTCCCAGCGCCACTATTGGCAAACCGGCACTCATCTATGAGCTCAAGGATCAGAACACTGTGCTCCTCCTGCTCCGCGCTCAGCGCAACTGGTAATCCAGTTCGTCTGACCACGACCTAACAAAACCCCCGGCGGGAAACCGCCGGGGGTTTTGCTTTGCCTGAGATAAAGAGGTGCGCCCTGTGCGCGCAAGCACCTGTTTCGACATGCCGACGTTGGCACGCAAGAGGGGCTGCACGTCAAAAACGAACCACTCGGCACGGTTCGGCGCGCCGAAAAATGTTGCTGCCCGCGTTTGATACCTGGTGGCTAGTGGCGGTGAGGACGCATCACGGTCGGCATCGGCGTCGTGATCGAAACTGCGAATATAGACTGCAGGATGGCAGGCGAAAAAACGAAACCCGCGTCAGGAGAGCTCATGCGCATCAAATGGATTTGGACGATTCTAGCGAGCGGCACGATATTGGCCATCGCACCATCACACGCGCAGACCTATGATCCAAACTATCCGGTTTGCATTCAAGTCGCTGAATGGGGTGGAACCCACATCGACTGCAGCTTCACATCGACGCCTCAGTGTCAGGCGACGGCATCTGGCCTCGGCGCCTATTGCTTCGCCAACCCATATTTCCTGCGTGAGCCTAAGAAGCCGCACAGCCGAGCGTATCGGCAAGGCTAACTTCGCATGTGCTTGGGCCGAAGCTAGCAGCTGCCGCCACATGGTCCGCACACCGAGGACTTATGGCGTTCTGCCAAGAGAAAACGGTCTCGACATCTTGGCAAACCGCAAAGGCATTGTTCGATCCACATGCGGGATACGCCAGGATACCAATGTAGTCGCGAATCACACTGTCACAGCAGGATGCACCGTGGTGGTCGCACCCTGGTCGTTGTGATTCAGGCTCACTTTGCTACTCGCATCACTCGCAGGCATGGCGACGACCATGGTAGCCGAGAAAGGTGCCAGATGCGGGATCGTAGGAATGATAGAGATCGGCGCAGGATGAGGCGGTAGCACGACCTGTTGCCGCATAAGCGTTGCTTGCCCCAAAGACAGGAGCCGCCCCGCCAGGCAGCTCCAGGCCCATTCTGCCTGCAGGTGTCAACGCGCCTCCATTCAGGACATCCCGGTCCGGGTATTGCGCCTGAAAAGCAGCCGGGTTCGAGGCCGCCCAATTCGGCAACTGCGCGC
>VAZH01000407.1 GCA_005884465.1 Alphaproteobacteria bacterium
GCAAGATGGGTGAAAGGTGAGGAGTTCTCGAGCCCGGTGACGTAGCAGAACGTGCCGCCGTCGCTCATCCCGGTCAGCAGCAGCTTTGTGGGATCGACGTTCCAGCGACTTCGCACGAAATCGAGAATGCGGCCGAGGTTTGGGGTGTCGGTGTCTTCCCCCATCAATGCCCAAGTATGGCCGGTCGCTGTCGGTGCCACCAGGATGGCGCCGCGGCCGCGTGCGTCGCGCAGCCAGCTCCACAGGAAGCCGCGGCCATTGCCGCTGCCGCCGTGCAGCGCCATCACCAGCGGCCAGGCGCGGTCGGGCCTATAATATTCCGGCACGTAGAGCGAGAAGCCGCCGCGACTGCCGGGTTCGTTGTGGTCGTGGATGATCCCGGTGTTTTCCTTGGCAGGTGTCGCGAGCCGCGCCTCTAGGTCTGCATCTTCGCGCAAGCGAGGATCAACGAAGAAATCGCTGACCGGCGGGAGTTTTGCGGCAAGCGGATAGAGCGCCTCCTGGGCGCGCGGGGCGTAACGCAGCGCGCGAAACACGGCAATCATGTCGCCGCTGCCATGCTGTACTTCCCGCAATCCAGCAAATGCCGCCAGCGCGGCATCGCTGGCAGCTTCGAGCGAGTTCCGTACACTTGCGAATTCCTCCGGCCAATCGGCCAGCCGCGAACGGATGGCCTGCAACGCCTGATCCGGCGTGCCGGCGGCTTCCATGACAGAATCAAAATCCGGTGGATTGAGATGGCGCGCGACGAAGCCGAGTGCTTCCAGCGATTGCAGCAAGGGCGGCAGCACGGCCACGATGTCGTCCACCACGGCCTCGCTCATCGCGCGCTCCTTCGATTCCTCTAATGCAGCCGCGGCCCCTTGAGCAGCTTGGCGCGATCGGTCGAGGTCAGCACCACGTCGAAGGTGACACCCTCATGGAAGACAGTGAGCGGCACGTCGACGCCCGCAGATCCGAGCGCCCAGAGTTTCCGGTAAAAGGCGGTCTGACTTGAGATCTTTTCGCCCTTCACGGCCAGGATGACGTCGCCGGTCTTGAGTTCGGCGCGCGCCGCCGGCCCCTTGGCGGAGATCCCGATCACCACGATCCTGTTGTCGATCTCGGTTGTGTACATCCCGAGCCAGGGCCGCGCCGGCCTGTTGACGCGGCCGAACTTGCGCAAATCGTCGAGCACCGGCTTGAGCAGATCGATCGGCACGATCATGTTGACATGCTCGGCCTTGCCCTCGCGCTCGCGCTCGAGCTGCAGCGAGCCGATGCCGATCAACTCGCCGCGGTTCGAGATCAGTCCGGTCCCGCCCCAATTGGGATGCGCGGGATGGGTGAAGATCGCCTCGTCCAGCAGATACTCCCAGTAACCGGCGAATTCCTGCTTCGCTGCGATATGGCTGGCAACCGACCGCGTGCGCCCGCCGGCGCCGCCCACCACCACGCGGTCGCCGACTTCGGCAGCGCTTGAGGAACCAAGCGGCAGCGGATCGAGATCGATACGGCCCAGCGCCTGCACCAGGCCGAAGCCGCTCACGGAATCGAAGCCGAGCGCGTGGCCTTCCACCACGCGGCCGTCGCCAAGGTGCAGCCAGACGGCTTCGGCCTCGGTAATCAGATAGCCGATGGTCAGCACCAGCCCGTCGTCGATCACGACGCCATTGCCAGCGCGCTCGGTGCCGAGTGTATCGGCGCTGAAGGCGTCGGCGGGGATGATCGAGTGCAGGCCGACCACCGACGAAAGCACGCGATCGAGATCGAAGCCGTAGTCGCCGGGGCGGGGCTGATACGCCGGCGGCACTTTCCATTCAGTCAAAGAGGGCATGGAGAATCTCCTGGCCAATCGGCGCGCCGGCGTTGCGCAAAACTCGGCGGATAGCGGCGCACGAAACCCATATCGATACTATGTCGCAAACGAGGGTCTTGAAAGTCTCTCGTCATGTGATTTGTCTGGCGAACTGCAGGGATGTCGTCTGAACGAAAATGAGCCGGCTTTGCTGGCGAAGGGAAAGAAGGAACAATCGTCGCGCGATTCCGTTCCTTCGCGGATTGTAGGACAGCAACAAATGGAAAGCCCGTTGAAATCAACTCGCCGCTCGGCTTCGAGCGCGGGTATCCTGATGTATCGACGCGTCGGATCGAAACTGGAAGTCCTTCTGGTGCATCCGGGCGGACCCTACTGGCGCCGCAAGGACGAGGGCTCGTGGTCAATCCCGAAAGGCGAAATGAATGCAGGCGAGGAAGCCGGTATCGCCGCCATCAGGGAGTTCACAGAGGAGACGGGCATTGCTCTCACGGCCCCGCTTCAGCCACTTGGCGAGATCCGTCAGCGCGCTGGCAAGCGGGTCCTTGGCTTCGCGGTCGAAGGCGACCTCGACGTTCAGACCATCAAAAGCAACAGCTGCGAGATCGAGTGGCCGCCGAGAAGCGGAATGATGCAGGCCTTTCCGGAAATCGACCGCGCCGAATGGTTCGACCTGCCTGTCGCGCGGGGCAAGATCCTCGACGGCCAGCGGCCCTTTCTCGACCGGCTCGCCCAACGTTTGGGCCAACCCGGGATAAGCCGAGCATGACCGACCCCTTCGATCTGCAGCGCTTTATCGATGCGCAAGCGCCGGTCTACCGGCGCGTGCTCGCGGAATTGCGTCAGGGCGAAAAGCAAAGTCACTGGATGTGGTTCATTTTTCCGCAGCTCGCCGGGCTTGGTCACAGCCCGATGGCGCAGCGATTTGCCATCGCCTCTCGCGAGGAAGCCGTGGCCTATCTCGGCCACGTCGTCCTGGGACACCGGCTTCGCGAGTGCACGGCGCTTGTCAATGCGGTCCAGGGCCGAACCATTCGGGAAATACTCGGAAGCCCCGACGATATCAAATTCTGTTCGTCGATGACTTTGTTCGGCGCGGTGTCTTCGGATCCAGAATTCGCCGAGGCTATCCAAAAATTCCATGGCGGCACGCCGGACCGAAGGACACTGGAGCTGCTCGCCCGCTAACCCGTGCGGCTCCATCGATGCGACTGTCGCATCAACCTAGGAGGTAAGGAATGAAAGCGTATTTGGTGCTCGACTTGTCGGTGAATGACTTAGGTGGTTTCAGAAAATACATCGCTGAAATCCCTGCATTCATCGCAAAACATTCAGGAAAATACATAGTTCAAGGGGTTCAGCCAACGACAATTGAGGGTGATTGGAAACCCGAACGCATGGTCATCATCGAATTTCCAGAACGCGAAAAGGCAGAAGCATTTCTAATTGACCCTGAAATTCAAGA
>VAZH01000408.1 GCA_005884465.1 Alphaproteobacteria bacterium
CATCAGTTTCTTCTTCATGACGTCACCTTTCTAAATCGGACAAGGACGGCGGATAAAGCTGTCCGTCGCGGCGAAAGTTCCATACTGCGCTTGAACGATCAATGAACGAAACCGTCAGATTTGGCGACAAATGCCGGAGTCGCGGCCGCCTTTTGCGGTGCACAATAAAGCGCCATGCCGCGATCTTGCGCGAGAGGCAAGATGCCGAGCCAGATGATGCATTCGCAATTGCGGTCGGCGGTACATCGCTGGTTTGCTATTTGCTGATGACGCGTTCGCAGAACCGTCGCGCAAATCGGAGCGCGCCACGCGACGGCTTCTTGCCCGACGGCGCCAATTATACCGCGGCCGAGGGCTGGAGCATCTCCAGTCGGTTCGGCGGCGATAGTCCCGCATGCGACAGCTCAGGCAATCCGAGCGATTCAGCCGGAGGCGATAGCGGAGGCGGCGCCGATGGGGGAGGCGGCGATGGCGGAGGCGGAGGCGATTAATCCTTCACATTTGCGCAACAACGGGCAGCCTTTTGATCCAGCGCAAGAGAAGTTTTTAGATTCATTCCAGTTTGCATTGGGATCAGTTTGGAATCACTTGAAAGAGGCTTTTTCTTTTTGCATCCCGCCACCATCTTCAATATCGATGGCGCCGCATCACCGAGAGGCCTGCCCGTTCTTCATGATTGTTTGTTCCTGCAACGTCCTTAGCGACCGCGATGTCCGCAGTGCCGTCTCTTCGGCGCAAGATCTGCCCCGCAATGCCAAGCAGCTCTATGGCTGCCTCGGCTGCAGCGCTGAATGTGGCCGGTGTGCGCGCACCATCAAAACCATCATTGACGAGGCTCTTGGTGCCTGCGCCCAAGCCTGTTGCCCGGGGTGCCCCCACAGCGGCAGGGACGCCGAGCCGCATGTCGATGCCGCGTTCGCGCTCGCTGCCTCCTGAAAATCTCCAGGATTGCTTGCTTCCCGCTGTCGGATCCTTTCGGCACAGGGTTGCTCGTGCCGGCAATGTGACTTAGTAGCGTTAGCAGGCTCATCTCGATGGGGCCTCGCAAGCGGGAGTGCATCATGCAGGGCGACGCAAGGGTCATCGAATATCTCAATAAGGGCCTGCGCCACGAGCTCACCGCCATCAACCAGTATTGGCTGCATTTCCGGCTGCTGAATAACTGGGGCTTGCTGGAGCTCGCCAAGCAGTGGCGCAAGGAATCGATCGAGGAGATGAACCACGCCGACCGCTTCACCGACCGCATCATTTTCCTCGATGGCTTTCCCAACATGCAGGTGCTCGATCCGCTGCGGATCGGCCAGAACGTCAAGGAAATCATCGAATGCGACCTCGCCGCCGAGGTCAGCGCGCGAAATCTTTATCAGGAAGCGGCGACCCACTGCCACGGGGTCAAGGACTACGTCTCACGCGATCTGTTCGAAAGCCTGATGAAGGATGAGGAGCATCACATCGATTTCCTCGAAACCCAGCTTGATTTGATCAACCGGATCGGGCTTGAGCTTTACACCCAGAAGCACGTTGGCGGGCTCGAGAGCGAGCATTAGGACGGGCTTGCAGCGCGCACCGCCGTCATCACCCGCGAAAGCGGGTGATCCGGTATTTCAGAGCGTCAGTTATAAATTGCGGAGCTGCGGCGTACCGGATACCCCGCTGGAGCCTGTCATCGGGCTCGCCGGAGGCGAGACCCGGTGGCGGGGTAGACAGCCAACCTTGGCCCAGCACAGTGCAAAGGCACTTGCCCTACAGCTGCGTCTTGTAGCGCGCCACGACTTCGGTCTGGCTTTCCGGCTCGCCCAATTTCGTCTGCTCGTGGATCACTTCGCTGATGCTGGGAAGAACCGCGCGCTCCACCTGTGTCTCCTGCGACCACAGTTTTGCGCGCATCAGCGCCTTGCCGCAATGGAAATAGGCTTCGTGCACATCGATGCTCAAGACCGCGCGCGGCGGCTTGCCGAACTCCACCATTGAAGCCAGCAGATCGCGCTCCGCCGACAATTTGCCGTTGCCGCCGACGCGCAGCGTCTCGTCGATGCCGGGCACGAAGAAGATCAGCTGCACGAAGCCCGATCCTTCGACAATATTGCGGAAACTGTCGATCCGGTTGTTGCCGGAGCGATCGGGCATCAGCAGCCGGTTCGGCCCGGCGACGTGCACAAAACCCGGATTGCCGCCGCGCGGCGAGGCGTCGACGCTGCCGTCCGAGCCCGAGGTCGCCAGCACGCAGAACGGCGACATCGCGATGAATTTTTTCGCATGCGCGTCGATCTCCGGGCGCGCCTTGGCGATCACGCGCGGCGTCGGTTTCGGGTAAATCGTCGGGAGGTCGCTGGCGGCAAGCTCGGTCACGAGGTTTTCTCCGTTTAAAGGTTTCGGCGAGCGTAACACGTTTCTCGTCCAGCCTTGTAGCCCCGGATGAGCCAACGGGTCGGCGCAAAGCGCCACCCCGTTGGCTTATCCAGGCTACAATCGCACGTCGTCGGCTAGGGTGTGTCCTCGACGTCGGTCTCGGGGCGGTCGCCGCCGGCGGCGGTTTCGCTGTGCCATTTGCCGTCCGGCGTCTCGTATTCGATCGCCTCGGTACGGCCGGGGACGCGCTGCTCGGTGGCGGCGCGCTTGGCGGCGGCAAGCGCTGCGGCATGGGTCGCGAAGGCTTCCGAAAACACGCCGTTGACGGTGTAGGCCCAGCCGCCGTCATGTTGAACGATCTTGTAGGTGACGAGGGTCATGACGAACTCGCTTGCTTTGCCGAAACCCGGCAGCAACGGGGTGAATCGAGTGCCCATTCTATGACAAAATGAGGCCGCGATGTAGGTCTTGCTTTCAGTGGATCGTCCTTGGTTATGCCAGTGCGGAGCCCAGGGTCGGGCGCGCAAAGAGGAGAAAAAAATGTGCCGTAACATCAAGACGCTGTTCAATTTCGAACCGCCCGCGACCGAGGACGAAATCCAGGCCTCCGCGCTGCAGTTCGTGAGAAAACTATCCGGCTTCAACAAGCCGTCGCAGGCCAACGCCGAGGCATTCGACCGCGCGGTCGCGGAGGTAACCGCCTCCGCCCGGCGTCTGCTGACTTCGCTGCATACGCATGCGCCAACGCGCGACCGCGAGAGCGAAGCCGAAAAGGCAAGGGAACGGTCGAAGCTGAGATTCGGGTGAAAGACGTTCGCTGGTTTGCGCGATTCACCTCACGGTGCGCTCGGACGGCAGCAGGCATGATGGCGCGATGCTTTTTCAGGCTCGGAGAACCGCCATGTACCCTACAGCGCGATTGAAATTGGGCGCCGTTGTTTTCACGGTGTTATGGGTCGTGTGGATGGTGTGGTGGAGCGGATCGTTTGACC
>VAZH01000355.1:0-2487 GCA_005884465.1 Alphaproteobacteria bacterium
TACCTGCTGGCCTGGAGCGGGCGGATCGATCCCGACGGCAATTCCTACATCTTCCAGCACAAGGATGCCCCGCAAAATTACAGCGCATGGAGCAATGCCGAGGCCGACAAGGCGCTCGACGATGCCCGGCTCGTTACCGATCCGGCGCAGCGCAAGGCGATCTATGAGAAATTGACCAAAGCTGTGATGGAGGACGAGCCCCTCCTGTACATCTACCATCGCCGGATCCTGATCGCCCATACCACCAAGCTCGACGGCTACAAGCAGATGCCGGACGGGCTGGTGCGCGTGATCGGGTTGAAGTTGTGATCGGGTTGAAGTTGAAGTGAGGAGTCAAGCGATGCTCGCGTGTCCCGGACGCATTGCAATGCGCCAGCAGTGCAATGCTGAGCCGGGAGCCACCTCCCTCAAGATGGATCCCGGTTCTGCAGCGCATCGTTGCACGCTGCGCTGCGCGCGGGACACGAACTGACCAATGCTGAATTTCCTCGGCAAGCGTATCCTGCAGCTGATCCCGACACTATTTTTCGTGTCGATCCTGATCTTTTCGCTGCAGCAATTGCTGCCTGGCGATCCGGCGCTGGTGATGGCCGGGGAAGAGCGCGACCCCAATGTGATCGCCCAGATCCGCCAGCAGTACCGGCTCGATCAGCCCATTCCGGTTCAATATGTCTACTGGGTCAAGGGCGTGGTGTCCGGTGATTTCGGCGAGTCGCTCCGCATCAAGGTGCCGGTGCGCGAGCTGATCGCGCAAAAATTGCCGGTGACGATCCAGCTGGCGTCGATGGCAATCGTGATCGCCTTTCTGATCGGCATTCCAGCCGGCATCGTGTCGGCGGTGAAGAAGGGCACGGCCTGGGACTACGGCGCGAATCTGTTTGCGCTGTGGGGCATCTCGACGCCGAATTTCTGGCTCGGGATCATGCTGATCTTTCTGTTCTCGATCGAACTCGGCTGGCTGCCGGCGTCGGGCTACGTGCCGCTTTCCGAAAACTGGCGCGCGAGCCTCGCTTCCACCATCATGCCCGCCTTCGTGCTGGGCAACGCGATTGCGGCGATCCTGATGCGACATACCCGCAGCGCCATGCTGCAGGTGCTCGAAAGCGATTACGTCCGCACCGCCCGCGCCAAGGGACTTTCCGAGCGCTCGGTCATCCTCAAGCACGCCATGCGCAACGCCTTGACACCGGTGATCACGCTCGGCGCGCTCGAACTCGGCACGCTCTTGTCGGGCGCGGTGCTGACCGAGCAGATTTTTTCGATTCCAGGCTTCGGCAAGCTGATCGTCGATGCGGTGTTCAATCGCGACTATGCCGTGGTGCAAGGCGTCGTGCTGGTGACGGCGACGATTTACATCACGCTGAACCTGATCGCCGATATCGCCTATATCCTGGTCAATCCGCGGCTGAGGGCTTGAGCAGCATGACCGACGCAGCGCTCGGGGCGATACCCATTACCGACACCCGCGAACTGGAGAGTCCGGCGCGGCGCGCGCTGCGGCGGTTGTTTCACCGCAAGGGCGCGGTGGTCGGACTGGTGGTGATCGCAACGTTCATCCTGCTCGCGCTGTTTGCGCCGCTGATCGTCCCCTATGACCCGATCGCGACCAGCTGGACGCTGGTGCGAAAAGCCCCCTCGGCGCTGCACTGGTTCGGCACCGACGACCTTGGCCGCGACATCCTCAGCCGCGTGATCTATGGCGCGCGCGCCTCGCTAATGGCCGGCGCGATCTCGGTCGGGATTGCGCTTGGCATTGGCGTGCCGTTCGGGCTGCTGTCGGGCTATCGCGGCGGTTTCATCGACGCCCTGATCAGCCGGATCACCGACGCCATGCTGGCCTGCCCGTTCCTGATCCTCGCCATTGCGCTCGCGGCGTTTCTCGGACCGAGCCTGGGCAACGCCATGATCGCCATCGGCATCACCACGACGCCGATCTTCGTGCGGCTGACGCGGGGCCAGGTGATGAGCGTCAAGGTCGAGGACTATGTCGAGGCCGCGCGCGCCATGGGCAATCCGCGCTGGCGCATCGCGCTGTTTCACATCCTGCCGAATATCATGCCGGCGCTGTTGGTGCAGGCGACGCTTTCGATCGCGGCGGCGATCATCGCCGAAGCGGCGCTGTCCTTCCTGGGGCTCGGGCAGCAGCCGCCCGCGCCTTCCTGGGGCAGCATGCTGAATTCAGCGCAGCGTTTCCTGACCAGCGCGCCATGGATGGCGCTGTGGCCAGGGCTTGCGATCTTTCTCGTGGTGCTGTCTTTCAACCTGGTCGGCGACGGCCTGCGCGACGCGCTCGACCCGCGCGAGCGCTGACGGCGCTTGGCTAGCTCAAGACCGTCATTGCGAGCCAACGGGTCGCGCGAACGCGCGCCCGATGACAGGCTCCGCGAAGCAATCCAGCCATTGCCACGCAAAAAATTTTCGTTGTCCCGGCCAAGCCAACGGGTCGGCGCAAAGCGCCGCCCGATGACAGGCTCCGCGCGAGCCGGG
>VAZH01000355.1:2510-7400 GCA_005884465.1 Alphaproteobacteria bacterium
TTCGCAGGGACGACGGAAAGAGAGTTAACTGCGTCTCCACCCTGCCACGCGATAGCGCTCTCAGATCACCGTCTCGCGCATCACGCGGCGGCAATCCATCTCGTATTCGAGATCGATCACCGGTGGCCGCGCAAAATGCCAGGTCAGGCCCGAACGGGTGGCGCCGCGGCGGACCAGCTCGTCGCTCATGACCGGGTGGAAGTCATGCACGGTATAGGCCTGCACCGCGGTGGTGTCTTTCCAGCCGAAACCGAATGCACCAAGGCGGCTTTCCATCGATCCGACGGTGAACCGGACCTTTTCCTTCAACCCATCCGGGCTGAGGTCGCGGTAGCGCACGATACGCTCGGGGTAGCTCCCGCTCCCCTCCCGCAATTCGGCGCCGCCGGCGATCACGAATGTCGGCGTCGTGCTTTGGCTCGGGCGCGTGAAGGAGAAGGCATAAAATGACGGCTCGGCCGGCGGATCGATCTCCGGGCAGACGTTGCTGCGCGCCACCGGATTGACGGTGCCGTCGAACAGGCCCCATTCCGCCAGCGTTTTTACATAATGCTCGTTGAAGCGCCGAAATCCGTCTTCGGTAAATGCCGCCGGTGAGCGGAGCTCGCAGGCGCAAAACGATGTCAGCGGCCGTCCGGCAGTTCGGATATATTTCGCCGCTTGCGCGAATCCTTCGGCCAGCGGCAGCAACGTATCAAAACGCACGCGCTCGATGTCAAAGCCGGAATCGGCCGCCGCCCCGCTCGAATATTGAAACACCGCGGGGAGAAATGCGTAATTGCCGGCCGGAAAATCGTGCGTCATCTCTGGCTTCCCCTGGATGGTCTATTCGAGCTGCAAGCGGACGCCCTTGGCGCCGTTGAGCAGCCGTCTCAGGTGGAAGCCAGCCAGCGCATCGTCGGCATGCAGCCCGACCAGCGCGGCAAAGGCCGGCATCGCCGCCGCATCGCCGGCTTCCAGCTTGGCAAAGGCCTCGGAATATTGCCGGGTTGCCGACCCTTTGAACGCCGCCGCCTGCAGCGGTTCGTAAGCGCGGAGCGGCTCACTGCGCCCGCGCAGCATGAGATCACCGACCGGCCGCCCCTTGAAATTCTTGGTGCTACTGGCAACCGTGGCACTGACGCAAATGCGGGTGCCGAGAAACTTGTTGGCGCCCTCGAGCCGTGCCGCGGTGTTGATGGTATCGCCATAGGCGGTGTAATCGAAGAAACGGCTGCCGCCGAAGTTCCCCACCATCGCAGGACCGGCGTGAGCGCCGATGCGAGTAATCCCAAAATTCACGCCCTTTGACTTCCAGCGCTCGCGAAAGTTTTGCGACCAGGCATCGAGATCGTGTGCGCAGGTGATGGCGCGCGCCGCATAGTCCGGCTGATCACCGGGGGCGTTGAAGAGAATCTGGATTCCGTCGCCGATGACTTTCGCAACCGTGCCTTCATGTGCGAAAACCACTTCCGTCATGCCGCCCACATATTCGTTGAGCAGCGGGCCGAACACTTCAGGTGCCGCGGTTTCCACCAGCGATGTAAAACTGGTGACGTCAGTGAAGATGACCGCGACCTCACGCCAGTGCACCGTCATGCCGTCGGCTTCGCCGTCGCAGGCGAGACGGCTTGCGATCTGCGGCGAAAAATACCGCGACAGCGAGGCGTGGGCGCGCTCAGCTTCGGCCTGGCGGCGGCGCGCCTCGCGCATCATCTCGACATGGCGGATGGTCTTGTCGATGGTCATTTCGAGATCGCCGAAATCGATCGGCTTGGTCAAAAAATCGAACGCGCCGCGGTTCATCGCGGTACGGATATTGCTCATGTCGCCATACGCGGAGACGATGATGGTCGATTTCTTGTCCTCGGCCTCCTGCAGTTTCTGCAGCAATGACAGCCCGTCCATCCGCGGCATGTTGATGTCGGACACCACCATGTCGACATGCGGATGATCCTCGATCGACTGCAGCGCCTCGATGCCGTCGTGCGCAAACATGAATTGCACCACCCCATCGCGAATCTGCCTGCGGAATTTCTGCAGCACCAGAGCCTCGAGATCGGGCTCATCGTCGACAAAGAGGATGGTTGCGGTCATGCGGCTTGCTCGAGCCTGGTGTCGATCTCGTTGCGCAGCAGGGCGAAATCGATCGGCTTGGTCAAAAGGTCCATCGCGCCGCGCTCGATCGCCTTGCGCCGGGTTTCGGCATCGCCATAGGCGGTGATCATGATGACGGGAACATCGGGCCGTTCCGCCCGCACCTTCGGCAGCATTTCGAGCCCGCTCATGCCGGGCATGTTGATGTCGGACAGAATCAAAATCAGGGACGGATCCTTGACGTCAGCGGCCCGAACCAGCGCCGCGGGCGCTGACGAAGCAAACTCCATCAGGAAACGTCCGGATTTTATATCTCGCCGGAACTGCTGACGAAACAAGGCTTCCACGTCGGGCTCATCATCGACAACGAGTATGTAAACGCTCAATTTTTGCCTCCAGCCTGTGCTTGGGCCGCCCCCGTCCGCGGAAGCGTAATAATGAATTCGGTAAATACGCCTGGCTTGGTATCGACGTCGATCTTGCCGCCATGTTGTTTCACCACGATGTCGTGGCTCATCGAAAGGCCAAGGCCGGTTCCCTCGCCGGCGGGTTTGGTGGTGAAAAAGGGATTGAACATCTTCTCCTTTACTTCCAGCGGGATTCCGGTGCCGTTGTCGCGAATCCGGATTTCCACCTTGTTACCGAGGCTTTTTGTGGACGCGCTCAGCGTCGGCTCAAAACTCTCCTCGCCTCTTTCCTTGCGCTTGGTGGCGGCGTAAAAACCGTTTGAAATCAGGTTGAGGAACACCCGCGTGATCTCCTGCGGGTAGAGGTCGATCAGGCCGGCATCGGGATCGAGCTCGCGCTGCAGCGTGATATTGAAGCCGGATTTCTCCGCACGCGCGCCGTGATAGGCCAGATTGAGGCTTTCCTCGACGATCGCGTTGATATCGACGGGCCGGTGCTCGCCCGAGCCTTCGCGCGAATGCAGCAGCATGTTCTTTACGATCGAATCGGCGCGCTTGCCGTGCTGCACCACCTTTTCGAGATTGCCCCTCAGCATCTCGGTCAGCTCGTCGATCTCCTCCCGGATCTTGTCGTCGAGATCAGTCGACTTGAGCGCCTCGTTCAGCTCGTCGATCAATTCCGCCGACAACGCCGAGAAATTGTTGACGAAATTGAGCGGATTCTTGATTTCATGCGCGATGCCGGCGGTGAGCTGGCCGAGCGAAGCGAGTTTCTCGGTCTGGATCAGCCGATCCTGCGCGGTGCGCAAATCGTCGAGCGAGAGCGACAATTCCCGCGTGCGCTCCTGAACCTCTTCGAACAAGCGCACATTGGAGATGGCGATGACCGCCTGGTCGGCGAAGGTTGTGACCAGTTCGATCTGCTTTGGCGTGAAGGCCTCCACGCGCTGGCGGGCAAGGACGATCACACCTATCGGCTCGTTTTCGCGCAACAAGGGAACGCCAAGCGCGGTGTGCTGGTGGCCCAATGAAATCGATTCGCTCATTGTGTATTCGGGATCGGTGGCGACATCGAGAATTTGCACGGCGCGCCGTTCAAGCGCGGCCCGCCCCGTAATCGTGCCCCGATCAATAGGGATCGGGTGGCTCTGCAGGAACTTGATATAGTCCTCCGAGAAACCAACGGCGGCTCCCGCAATGTACACTTCCCCTTCGCGACGCAGGATGAACGCCATCTCGGCATCGCACAATCGCGCCGCGGTCTGTACCAGCGTGTCCAGCACCGGCTGCAAGTCGAAGGCCGAGCGGCTGATGACCTTGAGCACGTCGCCGACAGCGGTTTGCTGTTGAAGCGACTCGCCGAGATCGTCGGTGCGTTGACGCAGTTCCTTCAGCAATCGGGTGTTCTCGATGGCAATCACGGCCTGCTTGGTGAAATTTTCGACTAATGCGATCTGCTTGTCTGTGAACGGCTTCACTTCCTGGCGGAAGATTGTGATCGCGCCGATCAATTCGTCTTCCTTCAACATCGGTACGACCATCAGCGTCCGGGCCCCGGCGATCTCCACCATCCCGACCACGTTGGGAATACCAGCAAGGTAAGCCGGGCTCTCCCTCATGTCATAAATTTGGGCGAACTTGTGCGTCTTGACGACGGCCTCAAGCGTGGTGCCTGGATACGGGTGGATCGGCGTCCGCTGCCGGAAAGCCGAGAACGCAGGCGGAATGTTGTAATCCGCAGCGATATTGAATTTCTCGCCATCCCAGAGATTCATCGTGCCAAACGACGCTCCGCAGACACGCGTGGCATTCTCAAGCATCTTCCGGAACACAGGCTCCAGTTCGCCAGGCGACGAGCTCGTGCTGCTGATGACCTGCAACACTTCCGAGGTCGCGGTCTGCTGTTCCAGCGACTCAGTCAAATCATCCGTGCGCTGACGCAATTCCTTGAGCAGGCGCGTGTTCTCGATGGCGATCACCGCCTGATTGGCGAAGCTTGCGACTAGCTCGATCTGCTTTTCAGTGAATGGCCGGACCTCCTGGCGATAAATAACGATCGCTCCGACCAATTCCTTTTCCTTCAGCATCGGCACTGCGAGCAGGGTACGGGCTTGCAAGATCTGGGATGTGGCTATTCGAAGTGGATCGCGTTCGACGCGGCCAGTTTCGGCCATGATATCGGCAATGTGAACAACCTGTTTTGTTGTGGCGATTCGGCCGAGACCGGTATCGGGTCCCGGGATGAAAGGCCCCTCCGCGAACAGCTGTACATAAGCTGCCGGCGCGTTATGCATCTCCGCAGCGGTAAAACCTTTTCCATCAAACAGCAGCAGGTTGCCGAATTGCGCTTCGCAAATCCGTAAGGCGTTGCTGAGCATCGACTTGAACACAGGCTGCAGATCGCCGG
>VAZH01000365.1 GCA_005884465.1 Alphaproteobacteria bacterium
ATCCGGCGCGCATCTGCTTCTTGACCAATGCAGCCTGCGGATGATCGGCGCGGCCGGGATAGATCAGCCGCGAGATTTTCGGATGCTGGGCCAGCGCCTCCGCCACGGCCGCGGCGGTCTCGGTCTGGGCGCGAACCCGGATCGCCAAAGTCTCCAGTCCCTTGAGCAAAACCCAGGCGTTGAACGGCGACATCGACGGGCCGGTCTGGCGCATGAAAGTGTGGATGTGCTCGGCGATAAACGCTTCCGAGGAGAGAATGATCCCGCCGAGGCAGCGGCCCTGGCCGTCGATATGCTTGGTCGCGGAATACACCACGACGTCGGCGCCCAAGCCAAGCGGGCTCTGCCAGATCGGCGTCGCAAACACATTGTCGACGATCAGCCGCGCGCCGCCCGCATGCGCGATTTCTGCGATCGCGGAGATGTCGAGCACGTCGAGCGTTGGATTGGTCGGGCTTTCCAGAAAGCAGCTTTTTGTGTTCGGACGCATCGCCTTGCGCCATTGGTCGAGATCGAGGCCATCGACCAGCGTGGACGTAATGCCGTAGCGCGGCAGCAGGTCTTCCACCACATAGCGGCACGATCCGAACAACGCCTTCGCGGCGACCACGTGATCGCCGGCTTTGAGCGGCGCCAGAATGGCCGTCGTCACCGCGGCCATGCCGGTCGCGGTGGCGCGCGCCGCTTCGGCGCCTTCGAGTTCGATCATGCGCCGCTCGAACATCGAGACGTTGGGATTGGAAAAGCGCGAATAAAGAAAGCCTGGCTCTTCGCCCTTGAACCGCGCCTCGCATTGCTCGGCGGTGTCGTAGACAAAGCCCTGCGTCAGAAACAGCGCCTCGGATGTTTCGCCGAATTGCGAGCGCAGGCTTCCGGAATGGACCAGCCGGGTTTCGGGACGGTATCGGGCGGTTGACGACGCCGCTCTAGAATCAGACATGTGACCTCCATCGTGACCACCCCAAGAAATGGTCACAAAAAAACCGGCCTGGAAAAATTCCACAGGCCGGGATCACACATGTCCCCGGCCTGTTTAGCGATTTATTTAACGTGGCTGCAAGCCGGCCGGCTCAAATCACCACGGGATAAGTTATGCTCATATTCGCTCGCGCCCTTTCCGTCAAGGCGGCCATCGGATAACCGGTAAAAGTACATATTTTCAGGGTTTGTAGGGTGAAAGCCCCGAGGACCATCACGTGTTCACGGTTCAACCCGGTGCCAATGGCATTCTGCCCGACCGCATGATCGCGGCGATGGCGGACGACGGCCTCATTCTGCCGGCCTACCCGTTCATCGAAAGCCAGATTCAGCCGGCGAGCCTCGATTTGCGTCTTGGCGATGTCGCCTATCGGGTACGGGCGAGTTTTCTGCCGGGGCCGGGCGCGACGGTGGCGGAGCGCATCGACGAATTGAAGCTGCACGAAATCGATCTGGCCGACGGCGCGGTGCTGGAGACAAACTGCGTCTACATCGTGCCGCTCCTGGAGAGTCTCGCGCTGCCGCCGGAAATCGTCGCCGCCGCCAACCCGAAAAGTTCGACCGGGCGGCTCGATGTGTTCACCCGCGTGATCGCCGACGGCACGCGGCGGTTCGACATGATCGGCGCGGGTTATCACGGCCCGCTGTATGCCGAGATCAGTCCGAAAACATTTCCGGTGCTGCTGCGCGAGGGATCGCGGCTCAGCCAGGTGCGCTTCCGCACCGGCGACGCCATCCTTAACGCCGATGAACTCGATGCGCTGCACGTGCTGGAGCGGCTGGTCGATGCCGACGACGCCGATCTCGTCAATGGCGTGGCGCTGAGTGTCGATCTAAGCGGCGAAAACGCCAATGGCTTCGTCGGCTACCGCGCCAAACGGCACACCGGCGTGGTCGATATCGACCGCCGCGGCGGCTACGCGGTCGACGAATTCTGGGAGGCGATATCGGCGCGGCCCGACGGCAGCCTCATTCTCGATCCCGGCGAGTTTTATATTCTCGCCTCGAAAGAGGCGGTCCAGGTGCCGCCGGATTACGCCGCGGAGATGGTGCCCTTCGATCCGCTGGTCGGCGAATTCCGCGTGCACTATGCCGGCTTTTTCGATCCCGGCTTCGGCTATGCCGGCGCCGGCGGGAAGGGGTCTCGCGCCGTGCTGGAAGTGCGCTCGCGCGAGGTGCCGTTCATCCTGGAGCATGGCCAGATCGTCGGCCGGCTGGTCTACGAAAAGATGCTGGCGCGGCCCGATGCCCTGTACGGCCAGCGCATCGGCTCCAACTATCAGGCGCAGGGCCTCAAGCTGAGCAAGCATTTTCGGGCGTAGCTGATACCGTCATTGCGAGGAGCGTCAGCGACGAAGCAATCCAGTCTTGGCGCGTCGCTCTGGCCTGCCTCGCGGAGGCTGCCATCGGGCGCGCATTGATCCATTGGCGCGACCGGTTGGGTCGCAATAACGACTGATCTATGCTCGCAGCCGATAAAAAATCGATCCAGGAGCGACCATGAGCGATGGGCAAGGCGGCGCGGACGAGGCGAAATGGCTACGATGGCGCAGCGTCGCCGAGCTCTATCATGCTTGTTTCACCGGCCTCATTCTGAGCGTGGTGACGCGGCGCGGAACGACTGATGCCGCAGAATTCGTATTCCGGGTGTTTCGCCGTCAGCAGCAGGAGCGCTTTTTGCCGGGCCTCGAAAAACTTGGGCTCAGCCACCTGCCGCCGGCGGTGGCAGCGGCGCAATATCACTATCTCTCCAACTGGATCGGGGGCGTCTCGGTCGAGTACATGTATGAGACGGATCGCAAGGCCTGGATCCGCTATCCGCCGCCGCGCTGGATCTGGAAGGGCACGGCGATCTGCGGCGTTCCCGGTGAAGTGTCGCGTGCCATGCTGCGCGGTTGGCACGCCAACAACGGCGTTTCGCTCGGCAATCCCAATCTCGGTTTCGTCTGCACCAAGCAGAGTGTCGATGGTCAGGACGGACTTGAAGGTTACTACTTCGAATACGATCATGCGCTCGAGATCGATCAGCGCCTGGTGTTCGCGCGTCATCTCGAGGCCCCCATGTTCGACCCCGCGACCGCGCCGGCCTTGCCCGTTGCAAGCTGGCCGAAGCCGCGGCTGGAAAAAGCCTATCGCAATTACGCAATGGAATATGTGCGGACCGCCGCACCCGTGATGGTGCAATTGTTCGGCCCCGAAGATGCCGGCTACCTCTTGCAGCTGACCGGCAAGTTGATCGGCATGCAGTATTTCGACGAAATCGCGCGGGGCTTCGGCTTGGGTCGAGGAACCGCGAAAGAGTTCGATGAATTCCTGCGCGCATTGTTGGAAGCGCAGGATGACGTTGCCGATATCGGTGATGACGACAACATTTACGAAATCAGGCAGACGACGTGGAAGCTGATGGCCGATGTCGCCGACTATCATCCGGCCTGCGCCAGGGCGCTTGCGGGATTGTTCGAAGGCCTTGCCGCCGGCTGCGGTCGCCATATCCCCATCCGTATGAGATCGTCGCGTTTGTATGGTCAATCGGCTAGGCCGACCCTTACGGCCGTTTCGCCTGCAATCCGGCAAGCCCCCATTGCGCCCCGCGCACGTGGATTCTGGCTTGATCGTGGTAGGAAGCACCACGGCACGGCAGCGAGATCGGGCAGGAGCGCGATCAGCAAAAGTGGAGTGCCGTTTTGCGTCCGATCGCGCTCCCAATATTAAATAGCGCATGATCTTATCGCCAAACCGCTCACGCTTTGGCGGATCATGCGCACGGAGACAAACCAAATTGCCCGACATCGCCGTTCCCGAGATACCCGTAGACGAAGAGGAACGTCCGCTTCCGCCACCAGCGCCGTTGGCGAGGAATGCGCTGGTCGACGGTCCGATCCTGCGCACGCTGTTGTGGCTGGCCTGGCCCAACGTCATCGCGCTCAGCGCGGGCACCTGCGTGGTGATCGCGGAGACCTCCTATATCGGCCGGCTTGGCGTGGAGTCGCTGGCGGCGATGGCGCTGGTGTTTCCGTTCGTGATCCTGACCATGACGATGTCGGGCGGCGCGATGGGCGGCGGCGTCGCGTCAGCGGTTGCGCGCGCACTCGGTGCAGGCGATGTCGACCGCGCATCGACGCTGGCCGCGCACGCATTGCTGATCGGCGTGTGCTTCGGATTGACGTTCATGCTGGGCATGCTGATTTTCGGACCCTCGCTGCTCGAATTGCTCGGCGGCCGTGGCCGCGTGCTGGCTTACGCCATCGGCTACGCGCAGATTTTTTTCGGCGGCGCGGTGGTGCCCTGGCTGATGAATTCGATGGCGGGAATCCTGCGTGGCACCGGCAACATGAAGCTGCCGTCGCTGATGATGCTCACCTCCGCCGTCTGTCAGATCATTCTCGGTGGCACGCTCGGCCTCGGTCTCGGTCCTATCCCGCAATTCGGCATGCGCGGCGTCGCCGCGGGCTCGTTGATCGCGTACCTGATCAGCATAGCTGTGATGGGATGGTATCTGTTTTCCGGCCGGGCGCGCGTCATTCCCAGGATCAGGGGACTTCACATTCAATGGGCGATGTTCGTCGACATCCTCAAAGTCGGAGCCGTCTCCTGTTTCTCGCCGCTGCAGTCGGTGCTCAGCATCAGCATCTTCACGCATATGCTGGCGGGTTTCGGCACGCAGATTCTGGCCGGTTACGGCATCGGCGCGCGGCTCGAGTTCATGCTGACCTCGGTTGCGTTCGCGGTCGGGATCGCCTCGGTGCCCATGGTCGGCATGGCGATCGGCGCGGACCGGATTGCGCGTGCGAGGCGGATTGCCTGGACCGCGGGCCTGGTCTCGTTCGTCTCAGTAGGCGTGATCGGCACGCTGATTGCGATCTTTCCCGACCTCTGGGTCGAGATCTTCACCCGCGACGCCGGCGTGCGCGCCGCGAGCCGGCAGTATCTGTCGATTGCCGGCCCGATGTACGCCTTTATCGGGCTTGCGATGTCGATGTATTTTTCTTCTCAGGGCGCGGCCAAGGTTTTGGGGCCGGTGCTGGCGCAAAGCGCGCGGCTATTGTTTATCGCGCTCGGCGGCTGGTGGCTGTCGATGCACGGCGCCACCGCTGCGAACTTCTTCGCGCTGGCCGCGGGGTCGATGGCGGTGCTCGGCGTGCTGTCCGCCTCGAGCGTTTTGTTGACGCGATGGGGCCCGAAGGCTCGCCCCGTGGCGCAAGCCCGGCCGGTATTGTCTTAAGAACGCGACTAACGCCGCCGGTGGCGCCGGTGGTGGCCGTGTCCGCCGCCGAAATTGGCCATCCGCATCAACTGCGGAATCATGCTCATCAACTGGCTGCCGCCACCGCCGCCGGGCATGCCCATGAAATCACCGCCACCCATCCCATAGCCTCCCGGAGCAAAGGGCGCGCCGCCGCCAGACCCGCCGGGGATTCCGCCGCCGCCGAGCATCCCGCCGAAACCGCCGCCGCCTTCCATCATCTGGCTCATCATCGGTCCCATGGTCTGCATCATCATGCCGAAGCGGCGCTTGCCCATTTTCGCCTTCATCATCTCCAGCATCGGCGCCATCTGGGTCATCATGTCGCCGCCGCCCGCCCCGCCAAAGCCGCCGAACTGCGCCCTCGCGGGGCCTGTCGTCAGGGTAAACAGCAACAGCAGCGTGGCGGCCTGGCACACCACCTTGTCAGCTCCAGTCATGGTTTTCGCTCCCGTGCGTAGCTCCGCGGAAGCGGCGCCAAACGGACGCACCTGGAAACGCTAGCGACAGGCGGCAGCGCGCTCTGTGAGAAAGATCACCTTGGAGGCAGGGGCGCTAAGCGGTGTTGCGCCCCAATGCTTTTTGCATGGCCAGCGCCGCCTGATCCATCTGGCCGTCGATATAGGGCGCGATCTCGTTGGGCAAGACGTCGACGATCCAGATCAGCCGGGCGCGCCCGTCGCCATCGGCCGTTACCTGCACCGACGCGCTGTGCTGTTTTATCCGCTCGCTGACAACGGCATAGACCAGCCGCCGCCGCGCGTCATCGCAATCGACCAGCAATTCGCGCGCCACCGTGCCGTTGGCAAAGGTCACGATCCGCGCGTCGCCATCGAGCCGCGAATCGAGCACGAATCCCGGCACCAGCCGCTGATGCGGGCTGCCGAAATCGCGCACCGCGGCCCAGACATCAGCGGGCGAAGCATCGATCGGAATGTCCTTGTGAATGGAAGCCATGGGTATCTCCTTTGACGACGGTGTATGTGAAGCGATCGCAACTACGCACAAACCGCCTCGACATTGTTGCCGTCGGGATCGATCAGGAACGCGGCGAAATAGCTCGGGCTGTAATCGGCGCGCGGCCCGGCCGCGCCATTGTCGCGGCCTCCGGCCTTCAAACCGTCGGCGTGAAATTTCTTGATCGCTGAGTGATCGGGCGCGCGGAACGCGACGTGCGCGCCGGCGGGGGCTGGCCCGTTGTGCGAATAGAGCCAGAGCGCCGGCTCGCCCTTGGGGCCAAATCCTGCGCCGGAAGCGTCGCGCGAACACAAGACGAATCCAAGCGGCGCCAATGCCGCCGTGTAGAAGCGCACGCTGGCGTCCAGATCGCCGACTTTCAGTCCGATATGGTCGTACATGATGATCTCCGCTTCTTAAGGGCGTTCGAGAACGCCCGAACTGGAGATCAGCCTAGTCAGTGCAGGGCGAGGCGTTCTTGGAAAATCTTGCGCATCCCGCGCGAGCCCTCGCGGAACCTGCGCGGCGAGACCCCGGCGGCGCGGTGGAACGTGCGCACGAAATTGGAGAGGTCGCCAAATCCGACGTCGTAGGCGACATCCGTGATCGAAATGTCATTGTCGGCCAGCAGGCGCGCCGCATGACGCAGCCGCGAGCGCACCAGATATTGATGCGGGGTGACCCCTAGCACGCTCGAGAACAGCCGCAGGAAATGGAAAGGGCTGATGCCGGCCTGACCGGCGGCCTGCTCAAGATCGATCTGTTGGTGCGAATGGGCATCGATCCAAAGGGCTGTTTCCACCGCGCGGCGGCGATCGCGGGCGGCTGTCGCCACAGGCTTGTGCGGCCGCCCGGAAACCACCTCGACGAAACGGCTGGCGAATACCTGTCCGACCTCGTCGAGGCCGACATCGCTGCGGCCGTCGGCGGCGGCCTGCGCGAGCTCGCCGAGCACCATCAATTCGGGCAGCGGCGGCGCGCTGCCGATCCGCCAGACCTCGGCGCGGTCGCCGATCGCTTGCACCAGTT
>VAZH01000366.1 GCA_005884465.1 Alphaproteobacteria bacterium
AAATCCAGGAACAGGCCGGTATGCAGGAAATTCCACTTCTTGCCCTTGCCGAGCGCAAACACGTTACGGAATAGCTTCTTCGTCTTGGTGCGGTTGAGGAAGTGCTCCTGGTCAGGCGCGCGCTCGTAGGCATAGCCCGGCGACATTGAAACGCCGACGCCGAGTTCGGTCGTGAAGTCGAGGAACTTGGCGATGTCCTCCGCGGCATGTCCGTCGAAGATCGTGGCATTAACGCTGACGGTGAAACCCTTGGCCTTGGCGGCCTTGATCGCCGAAACCGCGCGGTCGAACACACCTGGCTGCGAAACCGCCTTGTCGTGGTGGTCTTTCAAACCGTCCAGATGCACCGAGAAAAACAGATATGGCGAAGGTTCGAACAAATGGAGTTTCTTTTCCAGCAGCAGCGCGTTGGTGCATACAGACACGAATTTCTTGCGTGCCACCAGACCACGGACGATCTCGCCGATTTCCTTGTGGATCAGCGGCTCGCCGCCCGGAATCGCCACCATCGGCGCGCCACATTCGTCGGCGGCATCCCAGCATTCCTGCGCCGACATGCGGCGATTGAGAATCGCGTCCGGGTAGTCGATCTTGCCGCAGCCGACGCATGCGAGATTGCAGCGAAACAGCGGCTCGAGCATCAGCACCAGCGGATAGCGCTTTCGGCCAAGCAATTTTTGCTTGATCATATACCCGCCGATGCTCAGTTCCTTGAAGAACGGTATTGCCATTACAAGTTTTCTTTCCGGACGCGATAGAGAGGTGGATCAGCCCGCCGCTAGCTCAGCTGGAAGCCGAAATTCGATATTTTCTTCCCGGCCAGGCAATACCGACACCGTAACCGGCCCGATCCGTCCCAGGGCCTCGATCACGTCATCGACAAGAATCTCGGGCGCCGAGGCGCCGGCGGTGATGCCGACGGCCTTCGCGTCCTTGAGCCAATCCGGGTTCAACTCGCTGCCATCGGCAATGAGATAACTCGCGACCCCGACTTCGGTGCCGATCTCGCGCAGCCTGTTTGAATTGGAACTATTGGTGGCCCCCACCACCAAAATGACGTCCACGAGCTTACTCAGGTCCCTTACCGCGGATTGGCGGTTCTGTGTCGCATAGCAGATATCCCGGATATCCGGGCCTTGAATATCCGTAAAACGCTGGTGAAGGGCGGCAATTATGTCCTTTGTGTCATCCACGCTGAGCGTGGTCTGGGTAATATATGCCACCGGGGTGTTCGCAGGCATCGTCAAAGCCGCCACGTCGTCGACGTTCTGGACCAGCAGCACCGGGCCGGGAACCTGACCCATGGTTCCCTCGACCTCGGGGTGCCCGGCATGGCCGATCAGGATCAGCGCCCGTCCTTTCGACATGTAGCGCTTGCCCTGATTGTGGACCTTGGTCACCAGAGGGCAGGTGGCATTGAGGACCGGCAGGCGGCGTGCGGCCGCTTCCTCCTCCACGCTCCTCGCCACGCCATGGGCGCTGAATACGGTGACGGCGAGCGGCGGCACTTCCGACAAATCCTCAACGAAGATTGCGCCCTTATTCTTCAGGCTTTCGACGACGTATTTGTTGTGCACGATCTCGTGGCGCACATAGACCGGCGGCCCATACTTTTCGAGGGCGCGCTCGACGATTTCGATTGCGCGCACGACCCCCGCACAAAATCCGCGGGGCTGCGCCAGATACACTTCCATGGGACGCCCGTTACGCAAGTTGCACCAAACTCATTTCTGCCTCTCCGTGCCGTAGTGCAATATCCGCACCACGATCCAGTTCCGCACCCCATCGGTTCCAACCAGGGGGTACAGGGCTTTGTGTCAAAAAAAGATCGGCTCGAAAAGGCCGGATCGCCAGCGCACCCGCAAGGGGTGATGGTATTGAGGTACCAAATTTGCCAAGCCGCGATAAAGAAAGCCTTTGATCCCTCACTTGTTCGTCACTTTACCGCCGGCAATCCCCGCTATATCAGCCTCCATCGCGGTTTCGGTATCTTTGCGCCGCGTCTCCGCGTGCTTCAGAAAACAACCCAAAACAACATTAGATCGGCTCGCGGAACTCCGGTAGATAGCGGGCGTTCGAGGCAAGTCCATAACGCCAGAAAGAAAAACTGTGCTGACAGGTATTGTCGTATCGATTGTCAAGGCTTGCACGCGGTTTGCCCTTCTCATTCTCCTGGTCGGCCTTATCCTTGCGATAGGGGCGGGCTTCTACACCGCCCATCACTTCGCAATCAACACCGACATCAACACGTTGATTTCGCAGAAACTTGATTGGCGCCAGCGCGACAATCAATTCGAGCACGCATTCGATCGGGACAGAACGATACTTGCCGTGGTGGATGCTCCGACCCCGGAGTTGACCAACGTTGCGGCCAAGGCGCTTGAACAGAAATTGTCCGGGGACACCAAGAATTTCGTGTCGATTCGCCCTTTGGGTTCCGGCGAATTCTTTGAAAAGAACGGGCTGTTGTTTCTTCCGATGGCCGACGTCGGGCGGCTCGTTGGGCAGTTCGAATCCGCAGCGCCCCTGATCGAAATCATGGCCGGCGATCCCAGCATACGCGGACTGACCGGCGCGCTGGAAACCGGCCTCGCCGGCATCAAGCGCGGGCAAGTCAAGCTCGACAGCACCGAACGGCCCTTCAACCTGATCGCCCAGACCCTCGAGAAGGTGTTGAACACGGGAACCGCAACGTTCTCCTGGCGCGAGCTGGTCAGCGACAAACCTTTGACGGACTCCGACCGACGCGCCTTCATCGAGTTCCGGCCGGTCCTGGACTACAATGCCCTGGAACCGGGCAAGGAGGCGACCGATGCCATCAGACAGGCGGCCCAGAATCTCAATCTCGCAGGCGAATATGGGGCACGGGTCAGGCTGACCGGACCGGTTCC
>VAZH01000367.1 GCA_005884465.1 Alphaproteobacteria bacterium
GCATCGCGTCATCATTGTCGTCGGCACGCTTCTGGTCGCAGTCGCCGGTCTGCCGCTGCTTTATTTCCTCAGGTTCGATTTCAACCCGATCAACTTGCGAAGCCCCAAGGTCGAATCGATCGCCACATTTCTCGATTTGAGGAAGGATCCGAACACCGGCGCCAACGCCGTCAATGTGATGACGAATTCGGAATCCGAGGCAAAAAAAATTTAAGCCAGGCTGGTCAAGCTGCCGGAAGTCCTCAGCGTCAGGTCGCTGGATAGTTTTGTGCCCCAAGACCAGCCGGCAAAACTGAGACTTATCGCCCAGGGCGCCAAAGTCCTTAGTCCCGCGCTCAATCCGGAGTCTG
>VAZH01000368.1 GCA_005884465.1 Alphaproteobacteria bacterium
CTGCAGCGCGGCGGAAAGCGGCGTCATCAGCGCCTCGCGCTTCTTGATCAGGTGCAGGGCTGCGCGCCGCGCCGAACGCGGGCCGAGTCCCGGCAGCCGCGCCAACAGCTGGATCAGGCGTTCGATTTCGGGGCCGGCAACCGCAGCGGCCATCTCAGGTCAGGCCTAACCCCGGCGGCAGTCCAAGTCCGCCGGTCAGGGTCTGCATCTTCTCCTGCATGGCGGCTTCCGCCTTGCGCCGCGCGTCGTTATGGGCAGTGACCAGAAGATCTTCGAGGATCTCGCGCTCGTCCGCCTTGATCAGCGACGGATCGATCCTCACCGCCTTCACTTCCATCTTCGCGGTCATGCGCACGCTGACAAGGCCGCCGCCCGAAATGCCCTCGACCTCGACCTGGCCGAGTTCTTCCTGCATCGCCTGCATCTTCGATTGCAGTTCTGCTGCCTGCTTCATCATGCCGAGAAAATCAGCCATGAGTGTCTTCCTTATGCGTTGCTATTGATCGTCGCCATCGGCGATCTCGGCAGCGTCGCCACTGCTAACATCGGATTCCGGCGGCTCGGGGGCAAGCTTGCGCACCTCGACGACCTTGGCGCCGGGAAATCGCGCCAGCACCTCCTTCACCCGCGGATCGGCCTCGGCGGCGCGCTCGCGCTGGTTCTTTTGTACCTCGTTCTGCGAACGCAGCGTCGGTTGTCCCGCTTCGTTGGACACGATCACGGTCCAGCGCCGCCCGGTCCATTGTTCCAGCTTTCGCGACAGATCGTTGATCAGCGTCCGCGCCGCGCTGCGCTCCAGCGTAACCTCAAGCCGTCCGTCTTCGATGCGGACCAGGCGGACGTCGGCTTCCAGCGCGGCCTTTGTCAGCAGGTCGCGTTTCTCGCCGGCGAGCGCCACCAGCTCCGGAAAGCTTGCGATCCTGAGCACCGCAGGCGCGGAGGCGGCCTCCGGCATCGGCGCGGTCATCTGCGGGCGCGGAGATATATCGGCGCTGGCACGCGGGGAGGAAATGCTCCCACGCGCAGATGCTGACTGCATCGAAGACGTGCCCGGCGCCGGCGCGCTCCGTGGCGCACCGTTTCCTGCAATCGCCGGCGATGCGCCGCCATTATCGAGCATCCGGATCGCTTCGTCCGGCGTCGGCATGTCGGCGACATAGGCGATGCGCACCAGCACCATTTCCGCAGCCGCAGCCGGACGCGTCGCGGCCTGCGCCTCGGTGATGCCCTTGAGCAGCATCTGCCACATCCGCGACAGCACCCGCATCGAGAGTTTTGCGGCGAAGTCGCGCCCGCGCCGCCGCTCGGTTTCGCCGAATGCGACATTGTCCGCCGTCGCCGGCACGATCTTCACGCGCGTGACGAAATTGACGAATTCGGCGAGATCGGAGAGCACTACGATCGGGTCGGCGCCGGTGTCATACTGCTCGCGAAATTCCTTGAATGCCCCGGCGATGTCGCCGCGAACCAGCGAATCGAACAGATCGATCACCTTGGTGCGGTCGGCAAGGCCGAGCATCTGCCGCACGGCGTCTGCGCGCACCGGGCCGGCCGCATGCGCGATCGCCTGATCCAACAACGACAGCGAATCGCGCACCGAGCCTTCGGCCGCGCGCGCGATGATGCCAAGCGCCTCCGGCTCTACTTCGACATTTTCTCTTTTCGCGATATTGCCGAGATGCGCCATCAGCACGTCGGCCTCGACCCGGCGCAGGTCAAACCGCTGGCAGCGCGACAGCACCGTCACCGGTACTTTGCGGATCTCGGTGGTGGCGAATACGAATTTGGCGTGCTCCGGCGGTTCTTCCAGTGTCTTCAGGAAGGCGTTGAACGCCGCGGTCGAGAGCATGTGGACTTCGTCGATGATGTAGACCTTGTAGCGGGCGCTCGCCGGCGCATAGCGCACGCTGTCATTGATCTGGCGCACGTCGTCGACACCGGTATGGGAGGCGGCGTCCATTTCCAGCACGTCCATGTGCCGGCTTTCCATGATCGCCTGGCAGTGCACGCCCAAAACCGGCATGCGAATGGTCGGTCCCTTCACCGAGCTATCAGGCAGTTCGTAATTCAGCGCGCGAGCGAGAATCCGCGCGGTGGTGGTCTTGCCGACGCCGCGCACGCCGGTCAGAATCCAGGCTTGCGGGATCCTGCCGGTTTCGAACGCGTTCGAAACGGTACGGACCATGGCATCCTGGCCGATGAGATCGTCGAAACTTGAGGGACGATATTTTCGCGCCAGCACGCGATAGTGCTTGCCGGCTTCCGGTGGGCCGCCGAGGTCGAAGCCGCCTTGAAGGGTGCTGTCGGAATCGTTTGGGGGCATTAAGGGAGCGCCAGCGTCGGTCATCGATCGATCCGCAACTCTGATTGTCTCTCGAAGCCGGCTTGCGGAATAGCAGGAACAGAATCCAGCCCAGGACGGGATCGCCCATCTTGTGCGATTCGCTCGAAAAAACAGGTAGGAGACTGACGAGCGACCCGATCCGGACCTCGTTAGGGCTGCTTCCTTCCGGACCTGACCCGGTTGGCGAGTGGCTCGTCCACCGCCAATCTCCCGGTCCTTATTTGGGGCCAAAAGGTCCGGAAAGCAAGCGGGGCGGAGCGGCTTCAAGGTGCGAGAACACCACCAGGTTCGTCGGCCATCCACGTTTATTTTCCAGCTTTGAGCGAAAAAGACGTGGATGCCCGGGTCAAGCCCGGGCATGAGGGGTGTTGTTTGCGGACCCACTCTCTGCAAGGCTATTGACGGACTAGAGAACCCATATGCCTTCTGACGCCCCCGCCTGGTCGCTGCACTCACGGCTCCAACAAGACACCATTGATATCGGCGACCTGCCGCTGTGCCGCGTGCTGGTGATCAAGGATGCGAACTATCCCTGGTTATTATTGGTGCCGCGCCGGCATGAGGCCGTGGAAATCATCGACCTCGACGAGGTCGAACAGGCGCAGTTGATGGCGGAAATTTCCCGCGTCGCACGCGCCCTGAAAGAGATCACCAAATGCGACAAGCTGAACATTGCAGCGCTCGGCAATATGGTGCCGCAACTGCACGTGCATGTCATCGCGCGGCGTTCCAGCGATGCCGCCTGGCCGCGCCCGGTCTGGGGGGTGGTGCCGCCGCTCGCCCATCACGCCGAGGAAGTCCAGAATTTCATCAGCGCCCTTCGCCGCAAGATCTGGCTAGGGTCCTGAATCCGAAGTTCGCCCATGTTGCCGCGCCTCCTTTAGCGAACTTCGGATTCAACAGGACCCTGGCAATCTATGATTCTAGTGCGGCTTTGGTTCAGAAGTTCTCTTGACGGACCCGCAGCGAAGGTGAAGAGAACTTCTGAACCACCGCACTAGGTTGAACTCATGACAGCATTCGATTCGTTTCCACTGGGGCGGCCGGCCTTTGTCAGCAATGTTCTGGATCGCGCCGCGCATCTGCGCAGCGACGATGCCAAACTGATGGCACTCGAAGGGCACCGCGACGCCCGCGCCTATGTGGTTTATCGCGACTCGCTGGTGGTGAAGCAGGAGGCCGAGGGTCCGCGCGCGCTCCTGAGTGTCGACGAAGCGCTGAAATTCGGCGCCAACCCCGGCACGATCTTCCTGGGGATGCGTGACGGCGCGGCGGTGTTCGGCATGGGTATCTCGGCAGCGGCGGTGGAGAAGCTGCTGCCCCGCAATGATGTCGCCGTCACCGAACTGCGCGGCATGGCGATGCAGGGCGTGGTGCCGCCCGACCAACTCTCGGCGATCGCGATGGCGAAATCGATGGTGAGCTGGCATCAGCGCCACGGCTACTGCGCCAATTGCGGAACCCGCACCGCGATGAAGGACGGCGGCTGGAAGCGCGAATGCCCCAACTGCAAGGCCGAGCATTTTCCGCGCACCGACCCCGTTGTGATCATGCTGGTGACCTCGGACGACAAATGCCTGCTGGGACGGCAAAAGCAGTTTCCCCCCGGCATGTGGTCGTGCCTGGCGGGATTCGTCGAAGCCGCGGAAACCATCGAGGACGCCGTCCGACGCGAGATTTTTGAGGAATCCGGGATTCGCTGCACCGATGTGAATTATTACATGACACAGCCTTGGCCCTATCCGTCGTCGCTGATGATCGGTTGCACCGCGCGCGCCACCAACGAGGAGATCGTCGTCGATCGTGCAGAGCTTGAAGACGCGCGCTGGTTCGACCGGGCCGAGGCAGCGCTGATGCTGAAACGGCAGCACCCGGATGGCCTTGCAGGGCCTCACCCGTTTGCGATTGCCCATCATTTAGTCGGCCGCTGGCTGCAGACAGACCCTGGCCCGCGCGCATAGCTGGAACCCGCTCATGGCTCGTCGATTAACAGCGAATGCCAGGTTCCGTCACGGGGCAGGACGGACGTGATGGACGAGCCGATGGACTTTCAAGCTGCTGCGCCGAAAATCCCGCCGCGCATCCTCTGCATCGGCATGCCGGTGCGCGATTTGACGTTTCGCATCGAGGAACTGCCGGAGCGCGGCTTCAAGGTGAACGCCAGCCATTTCGAGGAAATCTGCGGCGGCAACGCGCTCAATGCGGCGATCGGTATAGTGCGCCTCGGTGGCCGCGCCTCGATCTGCGGGCCGATGGGCGATGTCCGCGAGGCCTCAGCCAAGTATATTTTCGAAAAGCTCGCGCATGAAGGTATCGACACCAAGCACATCATGCACATGCAGGGCCTGGTGACGCCGATTTCCAACATCATGATCGACCCCTCGGGCGAGCGCACCATCGTGACGTTCCGCGATCCGGAATTGTGGAAGGTGCGTTTGCCGGATGCCGGCGAGCTACTCGAGGATTGTCAGGCCATTCTGACCGAGAACCGCTGCGCGGAATTCTGCACCGATCTCTGCGCCGAGGCACGCAGGCGCGGCATCCCCGTCATCGTCGATGTCGACCGCACGATGTCGTTGCGGGAAGGGCTGCTCACCGCGTCGTCGCATCTGGTGTTTTCCAGCGAAGCGCTGCAATCCACCGCCAGCGTGCGCGACAACGCCGAGGCGCTAAAAAAAATCGCAAAGTTCACCCCATCATTCGTGGCAGGGACGCGCGGCGCGCAGGGCACGCTCTGGCTTGACGAGCAGCATAAGCTGCGAGAGACGCCGGCCTTCCCGGTGCATACCGTGGATACGCTGGGCGCCGGCGACGTATTCCATGGCGCGTTCGCGCTCGCCATCACCGAAAGTCAGGACATACCAAGCGCGCTGCGGTTCGCCTCTGCCGCCGCAGCGCTCAAATGCACCCGCTTCGGTGGCGCCTTTGCCGCGCCGCAACGTGCTGAAGTTGAACAGCTTTTGAGCCACGGCCAAGCAGCCAACCCGGCCCGGACACACCAATAATGGGCTTGTCTTAGAAGAATTTTCTATATATGAGGGAGATCAGCCTCATAAATGGAACAAAGTTCTTCTCATGACCGATCTCGCCGTTCAGCTTCACGAGCCCAACCGCCGCCTTGATGCCATCGATCGCAAGATTCTGACGGTGCTGCAGGAAGATGCCTCGCTCTCGGTCGCCGAGATCGGTGACAGGGTGGGGCTGTCCTCGACGCCGTGCTGGAAGCGGATCCAGCGGCTGGAGGCCGACGGGGTCATCCTGCGCCGGGTCGCGCTGGTCGACCAGAACAAGATCGGGCTCGGTATTTCGGTCTTTGTGTCGGTCGAAAGCGCCGACCATTCCGAGGCCTGGCTTCGAAAATTCGCCGACGCGGTCAGCGCGATGCCCGAAGTGATGGAATTTTACCGGATGGCGGGCGACGTCGATTACATGCTGCGCGTGGTGGTCGCGGACATGCAGAGCTACGACGTGTTCTACAAGAAGCTGATCGGCGCGGTGCCGCTGAAGAACGTCACCTCGCGCTTTGCGATGGAGAAGATCAAGTCGGTCACCGCATTGCCGAT
>VAZH01000369.1 GCA_005884465.1 Alphaproteobacteria bacterium
CGTACCCATCATGTCGAGCCAGAAGATCGGTCCCAATTCCTTGGCCAGCCGGGCCAGATTTTGCGTCGGCGCGCTCGAATCCAGCGACAGCATGTTGCCGACGACCGGCTTCTTCGGCGGATGCGGAATCGGGCTCAGTTTATTGGTCGACGCCATCGCGATATTTTCCCCTGCCTGATCAAACCGTCATTGCGAGCCACCGGCGCAAAGCGTCGCCCGATGACAGGCTCCTCGAAGCAATCCACCATTCGTCATTCCGGGATGGTCCGAAGGACCAGACCCGGAATCTCGAGATTCCGGGTTCGATGCTCCGCATCGCCCCGGAATGACAGCTCGAGTCGCTTCGCTCGCAATGACTGTGTATTGTACGTTCTCACCCGAACCGCTTTCTACGCCATTCGATCAGCTTGGCGCTGACCTCATCCGGCTTTTCCTGCTGCGTCCAATGGCCGCTGCCGCGAACCAGGTACTTCTCGAGATCGGCGACGATCTTCTCCATGCCGTCGGCCGCGGACGGCGGCAGCACGTGATCGTTTTCGGCCATGATCATCAGCGACGGCACCCGCACCGTATGGTCGATGTCGGCCGAGCGCTGCCAGTTGCGCGACATGTTGCGGTACCAGTTGATGCCGCCGGTGAAGCCGGATTTTGTAAAGGTATCGACAAACACCTGCTTTTCCTCCGGCGACAGGATCGGCGTGCGCGGATCGTGTTTGGCGTCATAGTTGGCAATCATCTGCGGAAACGCCAGATTGAGCCGCGGCGAGGCGCCGACGCCGGCGGTCGGCGGCTCCGCCGGCGCGGTGTCGCTACGCGGGACGGGCTTGCGCATGAAGGCGTCAAAGGTCTGTTCGACCCGGCCGTTGAATATCTTGTCGGCGCTATGGGTGGGGTCCTGAAACTGCACGATATACATGTGCTCGCCGAATCGCTTGCGGAACAGTTCGATCGGGTCCGCCGGCGCACGGTTGGTGTGTGGCGTGTTGATTCCAACCACGCCGGCGACGCGGTCGATGTGCCGCAGCGGCATTTGCCAGACGATAAAGCCGCCCCAGTCGTGGCCGACGAAAATCGCCTTGTCGATTTTGAGACGGTCGAGCAGGCCGACGAGATCGCCGGTCAGGTGCTCCATATCGTAGGACTCGACGGGCTCGGGCCGGTCGGTCGCGCCATAGCCGCGCTGATCGGGCGCAATCACCCGGATCCCGGCCGCAGCCAGCGCCTTGATCTGGTGGCGCCACGAAAACGCGATCTCCGGCCAGCCGTGGCAGAGAATGACCGGCGGCGTGTCGGTTTTCGGTCCGGCCTCGTAATAACCCATGCGAATGCCATTCGTCTGGGCGAACTGCAGCGGCGGCATTTCCAGCATCGTGATCCCCTGAATCAGCTTGCCGCGCTCGTGAGATCGGGCGGCGGCGCAAACGCGGCCTGCAGCGCGGCGAATTCGCCCGGCAGCATGTCGCAGAGAACCTACACATGGGGAATGATGTTGGCGCCGGCGATGAACCCGAAATCCAGCTGGTCGCGATAGCTCTGCACGGTGATGTTGAGCGCAAGCCCATGAGTCGAGATCGACACCGGGAAGATGTGCAGGCACGTTGGACACGGTGACGTTCGCCGCTGGAGGCAGCACGTCCGACAGGCTCGAGCGGCTATACAATAGCGCCAGAATCTGGACCATGATCGGCGCGCCAAGCATCGAAAGGTTGGACATCTGCGGCATCAACGCCCGCAACGGATGCGACATCTCTTTCGACTTGGTCGATTGCGCGATGATCGCCTCCAGCCGCGCCTTGGGGTCTTCAATGTTGGTGGCAATCGAGCAGATCATGCCGAACACCTGATTGTTGGCCTCGGTGTTGCCCTCTTCGCGCAACGAGATCGGCACCGCGGCCGTCATTGATTTCGCCGGCAGCGCGCTGCGTTCCAGCAGATAGCGCCTGACCACGCCGCTTGAAATCGCCAGCACCACGTCATTCAGCTTGCCGCCGGCCTGCTTGGCCACCGCCTTCGCCTCTGACAGGGAGATCGATACGCCGGCAAAACTACGCTCCGATGAAATCGATTTGTTCAGGATGGTCGACGGCGACACCATGCTGGCGATACTGTCGCGCGATTTCGGGTCGGAAATCTTTCCGACCACATCGGAGACGGTTTTCAGCATGGTGGGAATGCTGCCGGCAAACTTCACCGCGGATTCGATCTGGAACATGGCGTTGTCGAACAGGATCGATCCGAGATCGCTTTTTCCCGAGCGCGGCAGATCGATGCCCCTGGCCGCGGTCGCGGCATCGAACGGCTTGGTCCAAAGCTGCTGATAGGAATCGACGAGATTGGCGGCGATGTCGCGCGGCTCCTGCCCGACCTTCGCCCGCCCTGTCGGTGGCTCGATTTTCCTCGGGACCGGGGTCACGTCGTAGATCATGTTGGTCAGCGCTGCGCCCGCGCCGCCGTCGATGCAGGCGTGATGCATCTTGGAGTAAAGCCCGATTTCGTTGTCCTTCATGCCTTCGAAGACATAGAACTCCCAAAGCGGACGGGCGCGATTGAGAAGTTTTGCGTGCATCCAGCCGACGATGCGCTCCAGCGTCGCGCGGTCGTGGGGTGCAGGAAGGCTGCCGCGGAAGATATGGCGGTCGATATCGAACTGGTCGTCCTCGACCCAGGAGGGGTGATCGATGTCGAGCGGGGCTTTTTCCAGCCGCGCTTTGAGGATCGGCGCGACATGCAGCCGCGAGGCGATCATCGCCTTGAAGTCCTCGAAGAAGTCGCCCTTGTAGTCGTCGGGCAGGCGGAAGATTGCCATGCTTCCGACATGCATCGGCATTTCCGGTGTTTCCAGGTACAGAAACGACGCGTCCATCGAAGACAGCTTCTTGGCGTCAGCCATATTTTCCTCCCGCAGAGATCACGCGGCGCCTTGGTGGCGCTTCTGGCGTCCAGACGGTCCTGGGTTCAGGACGTCATGATTGTGCATTTTCCGGAGACGCATATGCAATGGCAAACGGCCCCGATCGGTCAAATTGCCTGAATTGCCCCTCGGATTGGGCCAAACGATCCGCCACCGCCCACAAAGCGGCCGCGTTCACGCCAAGCCCGATGTGACTGGCAAGGTATACCTCGATGTTCTCGGCGGTATCGGAAGGACGCAACAGGCAGGTTCGCCAGTTCACGACACCGTCGGTGCGCGAATAGATCGACGTGGTCGGAACCGGCAAATCGCCAGCGAGCGCGGTTCGAAGCTCGGCATTGTCCTCGACCGCCTCTCCCGACAACGCCTCGTAAAGCCGCGTGGCATTGGTCGCCCTGATGTCGTTCGCGAACGGGCTTCCCAGCGTTACGACAGAACGCACCATGTCCGGCGCCTGCAGCGCCAGATCGCGCGCGTAGACGCCGCCCAGGCTCCAGCCGATGACACTGACCTTGCGGCCGGTGGCGGTGTGAACCGCGGCAAGCCGGTCGCGCAGCGCGGCGCGCATCCGCAAGACGCCGCCGATGTTGCGGCCATTGTTCCACGCATACGCATCGTAGCCGAGCTCCTTCAGATATCGCCGCATCGGCGCCATCGACAGATCGCTGGCGAGGAACCCCGGCAATGTCAGCACCGGATGACCGTCGCCCCGCGGCGCGCCCATCAACAGCGGCGAAAGCATCAAGCTGGCATTGAATTCGAGAATGCCTCTGACCTCGGCCAGCAGCAGGCTCAGTCCCGGCGGACGAAGCCGGCCCGTAGCCTGCGGTTCGCTTGCGTCAATCGGCTTCATTATTTCTTGTCACTGGCGCGCACACCGCCCAGGCCCGCCATGGTCACGAACATGTCCTGAAACCGTTCGGCGATCTTGGGATCGAACGTGAACCAGCTCTGCATCAGCGCTTCCGGGGAAACCTTTTCGATGTTGGCCATCAGCTGCTTCTGCAGTTTGTCCATCACCGCCGTCTGCATTGGCTGCACATCCGGAAGTCCGAAGAACTGCCGGGCCTCGAGGGGCGTGCAATCTATTTCAACATTTACCTTCATGATCGCTCCTGATTGCAATTTTTGACGGCTCGTCACAGTATCGCCGCGATAGGCCGCAGGACGCAAGCGACCTGACCGGGCGAAGCCGCATCTTATGCCTTCATTCGGCAGAAATGGTTAGCTAAAGCGCTCGACCGCGAAAGGCCTGGGGTCGGCGAACGGCGTCTCGCCGGTCATCATTTCCGCCAGCAGGCGGCCCGTCGCCGGGCCCAGCGTCAGACCATGGTGCTGGTGTCCGAAATCGAACCAGAGCCCGGCATGGCGGGGCGCCTTGCCGATCACCGGCAGCATGTCCGGCAAACACGGCCGCGCGCCCATCCACGGTTTTGCATCGAGCGCGTCTCCGAGCGGAAACAGCGCGCGGGCCCGCGGCAGCGCCCGCTCAAGCTGGATCGGCGTCGGCGGCCCATCGCGGCGGGCAAACTCCACGCCGGTGGTCAGACGAATGCCGCGATTCATCGGCGCCAGCAGATAGCCAAAATCCGAGTCGAGCACGGGATGATTGAGCACCGCATTGCCGCGCGGCGCCAGATGCAGGTGGTAGCCGCGCTTGACGCCGAGCGGGATGGAATATCCAAGCGGACGAAACACCAGGTCGGACCAGGGGCCCAACGCCACCACGGCTTCGCGCGCGACCGCCACGCCACCGGATCCGGCGACACGCCATCCGCCGGCGTCTTGTTCGAGCCTCCTGGCATCGCCCACAAAAAAGCGTCCCCCCTTGCGCTGGAAGAGCGCCGCATAGGCTTTGGCCAATCCACCCGGATCGGGAACGAAACCCGGCGCCGGCAAATAAATTGCGCCGGCGAACTCACCGCTAAGATGGGGCTCGCGCGCGGCGATCGCCTTGCTATCGAGAACTTCGCCGGCGACGCCATACTGCTGCGCCCGCTGGAATTCGCGTACCGCGTTTGAAAGCGTTGCATCGGAGCGAAACAGCTTGAGCCAACCGGTCCGCCGCAATAGCTCCGGTACCGCAGCCTCCGCCATCAGCGCCTCATGCTCGATAAGGCTGCGCCGGATCAAGGGCAATTCGGCCATCGCGCTATGCAGCGTCCGTTTCGGCGAGGAGGCGAGAAAATAGCGCACCAGCCATGGCAGAAACGTCGGCAGGTCGGCGATTTGGTAGCGCACCTGGGAGCTGCGATTTAGCGCGTATTGAAGGATTTGTCCGAAATCCCGGGGGAACATATAGGGGAAGACCGAAGCGCATTCGATCAATCCGCCGTTGCCAAAACTGGTCTCTTCGCCGGCGAGTGAGTGCCGGTCGACCAGGATCACATCCCGTCCCCGCCTCTGGAGGTGCAGCGCAGCGCCGACGCCGACCATGCCTGCACCCAATACGAGAACGTCGGCCTTGAGTTCCGCCATCCGGCGCTCCTGTTGAATGTTACGCGCTTGCGAAAACTAGTTACGGCGGCATCGTCGCGCAAACCGGCTCGGCTTTTGGGAAATCGCGCTTGCGCGGCGGCCAAACTCTGGCAACATGGATCGGCTACAGCTGTCGATATTGCAGAAATCAACAGCGCGCCACAGCG
>VAZH01000352.1 GCA_005884465.1 Alphaproteobacteria bacterium
GAGGACGAGGCACCGAAGAAATCACCCAAGCGCAAAGCCGCCGCCGCCAATACCGATGACGATGACGATGCTCCGCGCGAGCGAAAGCCGCGAGCTCGACGAGGCGGCAGCAAGCGTCCATCCAGGGGTCGCTCACGCCGCGGCCTCGTTCGCCTGTTCTATTGGGGCGTGGTGCTCGGGCTGTGGGCGGCGATCGCACTGGTTGGCGTCATCGTCTGGGTGGGCGCGCACCTGCCGCCAATCCAGGCGCTGGAAATTCCGAAACGGCCGCCGACGATCGAGATCACAGGTTTCGATGGCAGCGTGCTGGCGACGCGGGGCGAAATGCCCGGCGCCAATGTCTCGCTGAAGGAACTGCCGCCCTATCTGCCGAAAGCCTTCATCGCCATCGAGGACCGCCGGTTCTATTCGCATTACGGGGTCGATCCCTTGGGAATTTTGCGCGCGGCGGTCGCAAACGTGCTGCATCGCGGCGTCTCTCAAGGCGGCTCGACGCTGACCCAGCAACTCGCCAAGAATCTGTTTCTGACGCAGGAGCGCACCCTGCAACGGAAACTGCAGGAGGTCGAACTCGCGCTCTGGCTGGAGCGCAAGCATTCCAAATCGGAGATTCTCGAACTCTACCTCAACCGGGTTTATTTCGGCTCCGGCGCCTACGGCGTCGAAGCGGCTGCGCAGCGCTATTTCGGAAAACCGGCGAAGAACGTCACGCTGGCGGAGGCCGCGATGCTCGCGGGCCTGGTCAAATCGCCGTCCCGGCTGGCGCCGAACCGCAATCCGGAAGGGGCTGAAAAACGCGCCCAGACCGTGCTCACCGCCATGGCGGAAGCCAAATTCATCACCGCCGCGCAGGCGCAGGCCTCGATCGGGCATCCCTCCTACAATATGAAGGCCGCGGGCGCCGGCACCATCAATTATGTGGCGGACTGGATCGGCGAAGTGCTCGACGATCTGATCGGCCAGATCGACCAGAACATCGTGGTCGAGACCTCGATCGATCCGAAACTGCAGAGCGTCGCCGAAGCCGCCGTGATCGACGAACTCGCCGCGAAAAGCGTCAAATTCCATGTCACTCAGGGTGCGCTGGTGGCAATGACGCCGGACGGCGCCGTGCGCGCCATGGTCGGCGGGCGCAACTATGCCGACAGCCAGTACAACCGCGCGGTCACCGCAAAGCGCCAGCCGGGGTCGGCATTCAAGCCGTTCGTCTATCTGACCGCGATCGAAGCCGGCCTGACGCCGGAGACGATCCGGCAGGATGCGCCGCTCGACGTCAAGGGCTGGAAGCCCGAGAATTATGGCCACGAATATTTCGGCGCGGTGACGCTGACGCAGGCGCTGGCGATGTCGCTCAACACCGTCGCGGTGCGGCTCGGACTGGAAGTCGGGCCTAAGAACGTGGTGCGCACCGCGCACAGGCTCGGCATTTCATCGAAGCTCGACGCCAATGCCACTATCGCACTCGGCACTTCGGAGGTCTCGCTGACCGAACTGGTCGGGGCCTATGCGCCGTTTGCCAATGGCGGCCAGGGCGTCTCGCCGCATGTCGTGACCAAGATCCGCACCGCCCAGGGCAAGGTGCTGTACGCGCGCCCCGCCGACCAGCTCGGCCAGGTGATCGAACCGCGCCACGTCGCGATGATGAATACGATGATGCAGGAAACGCTAATCAGCGGTACCGCGCGCAAGGCGGAGATCCCGGGCTGGGTCGCCGCCGGCAAGACCGGCACCAGCCAGGACTTTCGCGATGCCTGGTTCATCGGCTACACCGCCAATCTCGTCACCGGCGTCTGGCTCGGCAATGACGACAATTCGCCGACCAGGAAGGCGACCGGCGGCGGCTTGCCGGTTGAAGTCTGGACCCGCTTCATGCGCGCTGCTCATCAGGGTGTGGCGGTAGCCAGCCTGCCCGGCTTGCAAGCAGGCGGCTTCTTCTCGAACTTGGTGCAGACCGTCTCGCAAGGAACCATGCCGGTCAACGCGCCGCCGCCCGCAAGCACTGTCGGCAGGCCGGCGCCGACGCGCACTTCCGTGCGCCCCGAACCGGCTGCCGGACTTGACGGCTGGCTGATGGACCGGCTGTTCGGACGGTAGGCGTTAGCCGGAGCCTGCAGCCCGGATCAAGCGCCAGCGAAATCCGGCGGGCGGCCTCGACGCAAGGCAGACATCGCGCCGGTCCGAGAACTGCCAATAAGCGACATCCGTCAACAGACCGAATTCATCCGAAAGCCCGCCAACGACCGGCCGGTGTTTGAGGCCATCTTTTCCCAATAGAAGGAACGATTTTGTAATCATTTGCCCGAACGTTGCCATCCTCGCAGGTAGATAGTTCATCATTCGACCGGGCGTGTGTTGGATGAGACAGCAAGACGCAAAGCCTCTGATTATCCGGGAGTGGGATCGATGGATCCAGACGCAACCCATCGATCCCGAGACGGCGAGCGCCCGGGATTCGTTTAAATTCTTTCTTGAGCTGCAGGAGGCGCGATCTCCGCTTTTGGATTTTCGACCAAGAGGTCAGGACAAGTGGCAAATCGTGTACGGCTGGCTGGTGCGCGAGGGACGCGTGTCGAATTGATATCTGGCGCTCCGCACAATTTCGGGCGCTGTGACAAATTTTTGCAATGAGTGGTGCTTTCGAGTGGCTCGCTGCGAATCTCGGCGAGGTTGAGCACGCCACTTGGTGCAGGACTCAATGCTCCTGTTCATAAGCCCGTTGTCCACTGGCAAACACTTTTGCGGCGTGTCATTCTGGCGATCGCTATTTGCGTAACGTGGTTGCATGGAAAATGAGTGGGGTCGAACCGCCTGGGGCGCAAGATAGTCTGAAGCGAATAGCGCCGCGCAGTATGCAGCGACCATCCATTCAGATGGGCGCCGGAGGATTGCCGTCGGCCGCCGAGATTTGGTCGACGGGAGTCAAGGCGTCGGCTCATCCCAGCAAATCTGTTGAGCAAATAGCGACTGAGAAGCTCTTGTACGGGCCTGAGCCCGCAGCAGCCTCAAAGGTCGGCTACATCTGGCAGAACAGTGCCTGGCAGAAGCGCGGTTTCGCCCATGGCCGAACCTGGCCGCCGCCCCGGCTGTCTTTGGCGTTGCAAGGCGGCGGCTCATTTGGCGCGTTTACCTGGGGTGTTCTGGATCGGCTTCTGGAAGAACCGAATTGCGAGATTGATGCTATCAGCGGCGCAAGCGCGGGTGCGGTCAACGGCGTGCTCCTCGCGTCCGGTTTCGTCGAAGGCGGCCGGGAAGGCGCGCGGACGCGACTGCGACGATTTTGGAGGAGGATCACGGAAGAGGCATCGTTCCGCTCCCTGATGTTGATCGGTGGATTTTCGCCGGCCGGGACCTCTGTTACCTTCGGTCGCGGGTTATCTTCGGCGCGATTTGATCCGTTCGATCTCGATCCGCTCCGCCAGGCGCTGGCGACCGAGATCGATTTCTCTGCGTTGCGTGACCCGACCTGTCCGAAGCTTCTGGTCGCCACCACGCGGGTTCGCGATGGCAGATTGCAGCTTT
>VAZH01000353.1 GCA_005884465.1 Alphaproteobacteria bacterium
CTCGCCAGAGGTCTCCAGCGCTTGGGATCGTTGTATGAGAGAAAGAATGATGCGTGGAGTCTCGTATGAGCGCAGCTACAAGCAAGCCCGGCCTTGCTGCGGAGCGTTTCTTTGAATGCGGAAATGCAACACATCAACACAATTAGATTTGAATATGCAGTTTCTATAGGGGAACCGATCGCTCGATGATAGATTTGCTTACGAATTGAAATTGGCAGGCGATTCGTATGCCCTACTTCTATTTTGACCTCGTCGTAGGCGAAGAGTTCAAAGGTCAGGGCGGTATGATCCTCGAAGACACTCAAATCGCCTTCGAGAAAGCCGATTCGCTCGCAAGCGAGCTTTATATCGTTCGTCCGGAGCTGCGTTCGCGGGGTTGCGCCGTTCGCCTCACCGACGGCGAGAACAAGGAACTTTATCGCACCCCGCTTGATCCTATCCCCACGTGGGCCCCAGCACGCCGCAGCGCGTGATACTATTGCCTGTGTGGGGGCAAACGGCCGAAAGGGTGATCAGTCGAAGCGACTGGTAGCGACTTCTTTCGTCGAAACCATGCTGGATCAGCGCGCTTTTTCCTTAGCTCACCGGCGTCCGCTTCGGCTCGACGATCTCGAACATGCGCGGAAATTCGTCCATCAGCGCCATCAATTCGGCTAGACGCATTGCGTTGCCGGTGAATTTGATCTTGCCGCTTGCGACCGCTTCCGGAAACGAGGTCTGCTTCGCGATCACCTCGTCGAGCGTGCCGCGCGGCAGCGTGAAGCTGGCGTCGGCCGCGGCGGCTTGCGCGCCGGCGACATAGGTTAGCGCGCAGTTCTCGAGGGTAAGGACAAAGCCCTCGTTGGTATCGGTAAAACGCCAGTTGAGCACGATATGCTTGCCCTCGGCCTTCGGGCCATTGAGGCGAACGCCGAGCACATCCCAGAGCTGCTCGGTGCGCAATGCGGCCAGCGTTTCACGCGGCATCGGCGGCCGCGGCGGCGCCTTGGGCATGCCCTGCCGCAATTCCTGCGCGCCGAACAGATAGGCGTTACGCCAGGTCGCGCTCTCCGCCAAATATCCGAGTTGCTCGTAGGTATCCGCAAGCAGCGCGCGGGCAGATTGATTGTCCGGCTCGGCGAACACCAGATGGCTGACGGCCTGCGCGACGACACGAAATTCGCCCTTGGCGAGATCGTTAGCCGCGCGCGCAAGGATCGCGTCGGCCCCGCCCATATACTCGACATATTTCCTGCCGGCCGCGACCGGCGGCAGCGGATCGAGATTGACCGGGTTGGCGTCGTACCAGCCGAGATACTTTTGGTAGATCGCCTTCACATTATGCCGGATGTGGCCGTAGTAGCCGCGCGCGTGCCAGGCGGCGTCGAGGCTCGCCGGCAGTTTTATCGTTTCCGCGATCTCGGTGGCCGTCAGCCCGTGGTTCATCAACCGGACGGTCTGGTCATGCGCGAATTTATAGAGATCGCGCTGCTGGCGGATCATGGTGTCGATGCGCTCAACGCCCCAGACCGGCCAATGGTGCTGGCCGCACATCGCCTCCGCCTTGCCGCCCCACATCTGCAGCGCCTCGCCCAGATATTTCGACCAGGCGAGCGCATCGCGGACATCGGCGCCGCGGAATGGCAGCAGATTGTGAAAATTATGCGTGCAGTTCTCCGCTAGATTGAGCAGCTTGTAGCGCGGGATGAAGAAATGCATCTCCGCCGGCGCTTCGCTGTTGGGCGCCATCTGGAATTCAAGTTCGAGGCCATCGAGGGTGCGTTTGTCACCCGTCGCCATGATGAGATCGGTCGGACGCAACAGGGCCACCGAGCCCGCCGCCATCGACTTGCCAAGACCGCAATCGACCTGTCCGCGCACGCCCTTTGCCAGGAATGGTCCGAACTGATATTGCGCGCGCCGCAGCATCGCGGGACCGGCGATGATGTTTTCCGAAACCGCATGCTCCATGAAGAGATTGGGCGCAATGATCGGGACTTTGCCGCTCGCCATCGTCTCATCATCGAGCACGCCGCGCGCGCCACCCCAATGGTCGGTATGGGTGTGGGTAAAGATGACAGCGGCCACCGAGCGTCGGCCGCGATGTCTAAAATAGAGCTCCATCGCGGCGCGGGCACCTTCGATCGAGGTCAGCGTATCCACCACGATGACGCCGCGCTCGCCCTCGATCAGCGTCATGTTGGCAATATCGAGGCCGCGAATTTGATAGACGCCCGGCACCACCTCGAAAATCCCGTGATTCATGTTGAGGCGCGACTGCCGCCACAGACTCGGGTCAACGGTCGGGGGCGCTTCCGCGTCGGAAAGAAAACCATAGGGCTCGAGGCTCCAGACTACCCTGCCCTGCGCGGAAGTGATCCGCGCATTTTCCACCGTGCCGAGAAAGCCGCGCGCTGCATCCTCGAAATCGCGCGTGTCCGAGAACGGCAGCGCTTTCAGCGTCGCCGCATGCCGCGCGACAACCGGCGCCGATGCCTCCTTGGGGGCTTTAGTGCTGGCTGCTTCGGTCATGTTGTCCTCCCTAGCGCGTGATGAGTTCAGCTTGAAACGAGTAGACATGCAACGCCAGTTCGCCATTGCCGGCATCTCGGGCAAGCCGATGCCGCTGAACCAACCCGCAAGCCTGATCAAGGCGGACTATGGGAAGCTGACGGCGGTGGTCAAGGCTTCGGAGATGACACCACAGTGAACCGTTTTCGTCATGGCCGGGCTTGTCCCGGCCATCCGCGTCTTCCTCTCGCGGTGCTGCAAGGACGTGAATGCCCGGAAGGCCGGGCACGACGAGAAAAGCAATTTTTACTTCTTGACCTTGCTCGCATCCATCTTGATCGAGGTGTCGAGCAGCTTTGTCGAAAATGCGCTCTCCACCGCAAACGGCTTCTCCATGCCGAGATAGGTCTGCACCAGTTCGTAATCCTTTTTCATCCGCTCGGCATCGATCCAGCCCAGCGCCTTGGTCGTGGTAAAATCGTCGGTCATCAGGAATTTGATGCGCTCCCACTGGCGCTCCTGGTTTTCCTTGTCGAGACCGGAGACCTGCTCGAGCAGCGCCTTCAGGCAAGGGGTGGCGTCGGCGACGCAGGCGGCAAAGGCCTTTTGGCTGATCTTCACGAAATCCTCGGCCAGTTTTGGATTTTTCTCCAGGAACGCGCCGTTGACGATCAGCGAATTGCCATAGGGATTGAGGCCGATATCCTTCCAGTTCACGAAGCCGAGGTCGCTGCCGAACTCGATCACCTTCAAATCATGCTCGTTGTAGAAATCGCTGATGATATCGACGGTGTGGCTTTTCAGCGCCGCAATCTTGGCCGTCGGGCCGACATTCACGAAGTTCACCGCGTCAGGCGCAATTCCCGCCGCCTTGGCAAAAGCCGGCCACATCACGCGCGAGGCATCGCCCGGCGGATTGCCGATCTTGTGGCCGGGAAAGTCCTTGGCGCCGTTAACGCCATAGCTCTTCAGCCAATAGAAGGTTTGCCCGGTATTGGCATAGATGCTCATCAGCGCCACGACGTCGGCGCCCTTGCTGCGCGCCACCAGCATGGTCGCGAGATCGGCGATACCGAACGGCGAGCCGCCCGAGCCTACCTTGAGCGACGACACTCCCGACCCCTTTCCGACCTCGATGTTGAGATCGATGCCCGCTTTCTCGTACCAGCCTTGCGCCTTGGCGTAATAGAACGGCGAATGGTCCGCGGTCGGCGTCCAGTTCAGAATCAAATTCACGGACTCGGCGGCTCCGGCAGGAAAGGAGGGCGCCAGCAGCGCGAGCGCCAATCCCGCAATCCCAAAACCCTTCATGGCAACCTTCCTTGTTTGCGGCGGTTCGTTTGCGGCTGGCTCTGATCGGCCGAGCCGACGGCCTTGTCGTTGCACGTCCGTACAGCTACCAATGCAACAAGGGACGGACCGAATTGTCAACTGTCTGGTTGGAAATGCCCAAACGACGATCAAACGGTTCAAAGCCGCAGCGGCGCGACCCGGTCGCCACACGGAAGAAGCTGTTAACGGCGGCGCGGCGCGAATTTGCCAGCAGCGGCCTTGCCGGCGCCAGGGTCGATGAAATCGCGGCGCGTGCCGGCGTCAACAAGCAACTGGTGTATCATTATTTCGGCGACAAGGACGCGCTCTACCTGGCGGTGCTGGAATGGGTGTACGAGGAAATCCGGGCCAAGGAGCGCAAGCTCAATCTCGAGGGGCTGGCTCCCCAACGGGCCATCAAGAAGTTGATCGAGAGTTCGTTCGACTATCTCGCGCTGCATCCCGATTTCATCGTGCTGCTCAATGACGAAAACCGCGGCGGCGCTCGCCACGTGCGCAGTTCCAGCAAGCTCGAGGCCATGCATTCACCATTGGTCAGCATGGTCTCGAAGATCCTTAAAGAGGGCGTGCGAGCCGGAACCTTTCGCAAGGGGATAAACCCGGTGCATCTCTATATTTCAATCGCGGGCCTCAGCTATTTCTTCTTCTCCAACACGCCGACACTGTCGGCGATCTTCGGCCGGGACCTGTCGAGCGCCACAGCCAGGCGAGCCCGCCGCAAACACGTGGTCGATCTGGTAATGCAGGCGCTTCGGCCCTAGGGCCGGATTGAAATGCCACCCGTCATTGCGAGGAGCAACGCGACGAAGCAATCCAGCCCACGCTGTCATTCCGGGATGGTGCGTTAGCACCAGCCCCAGATGTGCAATTGCACATCGGGGAAACTCGAGATTCCAGGTTCGATGCGGAGCCTAATCATCGGGCCGCGCCTTTGACCCGTTCGCATCGCCCCGGAATGACGGCTGTGGATTGCTTCGCGGAGCCTGTCACCGGGCGACGCCATGGATTGCTTCGCTTCGCTCGCAATGACGTCTTGAGATACTTGCAGCGGCCTAATCAACCGGATGGTTGAAAGTTCGACTGGACCACGATAGATTGAGGCCAATCTGCGCTCGCCGGCAGGCAAGAGCGCGAGTGGGGAGAGCACACGGTGTTCACGGAGGGAATGCGTTCAGTCCGATCCTTTGCGATCATCCTGATCGTGCATCTCGCCGTGATCGTGCTGTGGCAGGTGCTGG
>VAZH01000354.1 GCA_005884465.1 Alphaproteobacteria bacterium
TCGGCGCGCGCCGTTGCGCTGGAAAAGTGCGAATCCCCTGGGTGCGCTGGATCTGTTGCGCTCCGATTCTGTACTCGCGGGACTATCGGTGGCGAATTTCTTTGCCCAGGTCGCGCATGTGGTTCTGCCCTCGACCTTCGTGCTTTATGCGACCTACCGCTACGGCTGGGATGCGGCGACCGTCGGTCTGACGCTGGCGATGGTCGGCATCTGCGCGATGGCGGTGCAGGGCGCAGGCGTTGGCCCGATCGTCCGGCGTCTCGGCGAGCGCCGCGCGCTGCTGCTGGGACTTGGCTGCGGCGCCCTTGGCTTTCTGATTTTCGGCGCGGCGCCAAGCGGTCCGCTGTTCTGGCTCGGCATTCCCGTAATGGCGTTGTGGGGCGTCGCCGGTGCGGCGGTGCAGGCGTTGATGACGCGGTTGGTCGCGCCGGACCAGCAGGGCCAATTGCAGGGCGCCATCACCAGCGTGCAAAGCGTGTCCCAGCTGGTGGGACCGTTTCTGTTCACGCTGACATTTGCCTATTTCATTAGCCCTCAGGCGCCCGTGAAGCTACCGGGGGCGCCGTTCCTGCTGGCCTCGGCATTACTGGTGCTGGCGATGGTGATCGCGGCGCGCACGCTGGCGGCGGCGCGGGTTCGCTGAGGGCTGACTGTTTTCCTACGTCATTCAGATGCATCTCGAGCGGTCCTCGGCTGTTTCCGAGCGTCGATTTGCTGCTCGCTCTGAGCCGATTAGCTTCGATGGGCCGGTGATGATCTGGATTATTGCCGCCGACCGGTATTTCGGCCCTTCGCCGCACCGCCGGTGTCCTGTAAAGGAGACCGCAAATCTCGGACCCGAGCGTGGATACCAAGCATGTTTGTTTCATTTTTTCCCCGACCCAAGCTGTTCTTTCTCTCGGCAATTGTCTGGACGGCGCTGGCGATGGCGTTCTGGTATGGCTTCGCCGACGATCTGATTGGGTCCTCTGCGCCGCAAGGTGTCGGCGGGGCGTTGTTCTGGTCGGCGAGGTCTCTTTGGTTCGACCTGTATTTTGCCCTTAGCGTCGCAGTCTTCGCGGCCGCCTGGACGTTGTTTGCGCCGCATCCCTGGGCGCGCTGGTCCATTCTCGGCTCCGCGCTGATTCTGTTCACCTCTTACTTTCAGGTCCAGGTCAGCGTCGCAATCAACAGCTGGTATGGGCCGTTCTACGATCTCGTCCAGGCCGCGCTTTCCAAATCGGCGCCGGTCACGATCGAGCGGTTTTATAGCGAATTGTCGACCTTCGCCGGCATCGCCTTCGTCGCGGTCGTGGTCGGCGTGATGACGCGGTTCTTCGTCAGCCACTACATCTTCCGCTGGCGCACGGCGATGAACGACTTTTATATGGCGAACTGGCCGCGGCTCCGCGCGATCGAGGGCGCCTCGCAGCGGGTGCAGGAAGACACCATGCGGTTTGCCACCACCATGGAAGGTCTCGGTGTCAATCTCATCAGCGCCGTGCTGACACTGCTGGCCTTCCTGCCGGTTCTCGTCAGGCTCTCCAGCAATGTCACGGAGCTGCCGCTGATCGGCTCGATCCCTTATCCGCTGGTGTTCGCTGCGGTGATCTGGTCGGTGCTCGGAACCGGGGCACTGGCGCTGATCGGCATCAGGCTGCCCGGAATCGAGTTTTTCAACCAGCGGGTCGAAGCGGCCTATCGCAAGGAGCTCGTGCTCGGCGAAGATGATCCGGCCCGTGCCGCTCCACCGACCCTGAGCGTGCTGTTTGCTGATATTCGCCGGAACTACTTCCGGCTTTATCTGAACTTCTTGTACTTCAACGTCGGCCGCATCGTTTATTTGCAGACCGATACCATTTTTCCCTACATCCTGCTCGGGCCAACGATCATTGCCGGCAAGATCACGCTCGGTGCGATGAACCAGATTCTGAATGCGTTCATGCAGGTCAGAACCTCGTTTCAGTATCTAGTCAACTCGTGGAGCACGATCGTTGAACTGCTTTCGATCTATCAGAGATTGCGGGGTTTCGAGGCCAGGATCAGCGGCGAACCTCTGCCGTCGATCGAGACACGGACGGAGCCACTGTCGTTGTGATGCTCCGATTTGCAGCCGGCCGAATCCCAAGAATCCGGCCGGCTGCAAGTTCGTTGGCTATTTCTTGACCAGCGGGCACTCGCTTGCCTCGAGCGGCTTGGCGGCATCTTCCGGCGGGATCGTGGCGACCAGCTTGTAATAGTCCCACGGATATTTCGATTCCTCCGGCTTCTTGACCTCGAACAGATAGGCCTGATGAATCTTGCGGCCGTCGACGCGGATCGTGCCCTTGCCGAACAGCGGATCGTCGGTCGGCAGTTCCTTCATCTTCGCAACCACCTTGGCGCCGTCGCGCAGATTGCCGCCCATGGCTTCCAGCGTCTTGAGATAGTGCAGCACGCCGGAATATACGCCCGCCACCGTCATGGAGGGCATCGAGCCGCCCTTCGACTGTGTCGCAAACCGCTTCGACCAGGCCCGCGTCTGGTCGTTCATGTCCCAATAAAAGGATTCGGTGAACGACAGGCCCTGCGCCGTCTTCAGCCCGAGCGAGTGCACGTCATTGATGAACAGCAACAGCGCCGCAAGTTTCTGTCCGCCGGACATGATGCCGAATTCGGAGGCTTGCTTGATCGCATTGGTGGTATCGCCGCCGGCGTTAGCGAGACCAATGATCTTGGCTTTCGACGCCTGCGCCTGCAGCAGGAAGGATGAGAAATCCGAGGTGTTGATCGGATGCTTGACGCCGCCGAGCACCTTGCCGCCATTGGCAGTCACGACCGCCGACGTATCGCGCTCCAGCGCGTGGCCGAACGCGTAGTCGGAGGTCAGAAAGAACCAGCTGTCGCCGCCGGCTTTGGTCAATGCCTTGCCGGTGCCGTTGGCAAGCATGTAGGTGTCGTAGGTGACCGACACCGTATTCGGCGAGCAGGCCTTGCCGGTGAGATCGGCGGTGGCGGCGCCGGAATTCACCAACACAATGTTCTTCTCACGCACGAGGGTGCTGACGGCCAGCGCCACGCCGGAGTTCGGCGTATCGGTGATTGCATCGACCTTGTCGACATCGATCCACTGCCGCGCCATGTTGGTACCGATATCCGGCTTGTTCTGGTGGTCGCCGCTGAGCACCTCGATCTTCCAACCCTTGTCGAGCAGTCCGGAATCCTGCACCGCCATCTTGGCGGCAATCACTGAATTGGCCCCGCCGATATCCGCATACAGGCTCGACATGTCATTCAACACGCCGATCTTGACCGTCTTGTCCTGGCCCAGCGCTGGCGTCGCGAGCCCCAATCCGGCACATGCGATAAGCGCGGCACAGTGCCGCGTGAGTGTTGTCCTCATTGAAATTCCCTCCAAATGTTTGACGCCTGGATGGCGCTCTTTTCAGAGCCTCCCCAAGGGCTTGGTTGACCAGACGGTCGGCTTTCCCGATAGTCTTTATCGCACCGCGCGGCGATCCATCATCGTCGCGTCCGGGGTTAGTTTGAACTTCTGGATACGCCGGCGGTTCCCTGCTTTCGCGGGATGACGCCTGGCCACGCGGAACACCCAGTGACCATCGTGACCTTACCCCGGTGCGCGAAAATCAAGCAGCGTGCGGGTCGGGTAATCATAGAGCTTGCCGGTCTCGGTCCAAGCGGGCGCGCACATTGGCAGGATAAATTGCGCGGCCTGATCCGGCGTATCGAGCGTCAACGGGTCTTCGCCGGGAAACACGGTGGCGCGCATCCGGGTCCGGATCGGGCCGGGATTGAACAGGTTGACGCGGATCGGCGTGCTTGCTGTTTCGTGCGCCCAGACCCGCGTCAGCGTCTCGAGCGCGGCTTTCGAGGCGGCGTAGGGACCGAGATAGGCGCTGGCCTTGTTCGCAGCACCTGAGGTGACGAACACCGCGCGGCCGGCGTCGGACTTCTTCAACAGCGGCTCCATGCAACGGATCAGCTGAAAGTTCGCGGTGACGTTGATCGCCATCACGTCGTTCCACGGCTTCAACTCGATATGCCCGAGCGGCGAGGAGGGACCGGCGACGCCGGCATTGCCGACGAGGATGTCGAGCTTGCCATGGCGCTCATGCAGCGCCGCGCCGAGCCGGGCGATGCCGTCGAAGTCGGTGAGGTTGAGTGGCACCAGTGTC